>JBEQCC010000001.1:0-1809 GCA_041639455.1 Pelosinus sp.
GCAATTGAGATTGGCATTAAAATCGCTGCTGAAACGATTAAAAAAGGTTCTCATGTCCTAGGATTAGGCGAAATGGGAGTCGCCAATACGATTTCCAGCACAGCAATCATTGCCTGCTACAGCCAAAGCCCGCTGACTGAGTTGGTAGGAAGGACTGCAGATTCTTCTAGTGATCTTTTTGATAAAAAAGTTGAACTCATCCGTCACGCTATTACCATAAATACTCCAAATATTCATGATCCCATTGATGTATTAAGTCAGCTGGGCGGCTTTGAGACTGCCGGACTGGTCGGGGTTATCCTAGGTGCAGCCTCAGGCGGAGCTGCCATCGTCTTAGATGGTCTTGTGAGCATTACTGCTGCCTTACTTGCGGTAAAATTAGCTCCTCAAGTAAAAGACTATCTCATTGGTTCTCATTTCCCCCCGGAACCTGCACATAAAGCCAGCCTTGACTTAATCGGTATTCCCGCTTACCTTCATCTTAACATCGTTTCAGGAGAAGGGGTCGGTGCTGCATTAGGTATGTCCTTACTCAATGCTTCACTGCATGTCTTAAATGATATGAAAACTTTTGGCGAGGCAGAGGTATCTGTCGCACATGACGGCCCCGGCGCTCTTAAACAAGATAAGAGTGTAAAAGATGACTAAAATAAAAAGCTGGCAGCAGTTCATAAGAAACTGCTGCCAGCTTTTATTCTAATATACAAAATTTATAAGTTTGCAAGCAAAAAACATAAGAAATTATGAACCACAGAGGTACAATGCCGCTTCTGCGGCATACAAAGCAGTACACGAAAAATAGAAGATTGTTTTATATGTTTTATGCAGGAACATAGTTCTGCAAGTTTTCTAATGCAAGTCCATTAATCTCTGCTCCAGTCAATAAATGATCCATATCTAACATAACAATGAGACGCTCCTCCACTTTGCCAATTCCAATTATAAATTTACTTTCTGCTTCTTGGATAAAAGAGGGCGCAGCTTCGATCTCTTCGGAATTAAATACCACAATATCTGTTACTTCATCCACTAAGCATCCTACGATACGCTCATTCGTCTGAACCATAATAATCTTACTTTCATCATTTATTACTTGATTTTCTAACTTTAATTTTTTGCGTAAGTTAAAAACGTATCGAACATTATCTCTCCAATTTATCATACCTTCCATATTACCCAAGGTACCCGGAACCACTTGAATACTGACTCGATTAGCTCTAATAATCCCATGTACTGTTACTGCCTCTATGGCAAATTCAGTACCATTCATTTCAAAAACAACCATTTGCACACGTGCCATACCATCATCTCCCAGCTTTAAATCAGTAACTACTTTTACATATCATTTGCTAAGGTATATAATTCCTCCGCCATACCGGTTACTTCTTCAATGCTAGCGGTTACTTCTTCAATGGCAGCCGCCTGCTGTTCTACTGTTAAGCTGGTAGCACTCCCCATAGCAACGGTCTTATCTACGGATTGCTGAATAATGGTAGTAAATTCTTTAATTTTACCCACCGTCTGTTTCGAATCCCCTGAGAGTTTTCTGATTTCCTGTGCTACCACACCAAAACCAAGACCTGATTCGCCTGCTCTGGCAGCCTCAATTGCTGCATTTAATCCTAGCAAGCGGGTTTCATCAGCAATTTCTTTGATAAAATCCATCACTTCATTAATTTTCCCTGATACTACATTTACGTTATTTATTTCTGTATTTAAGGAACTTTGGTTCGCGCTAACATCGCTTGCTGAAGCCGCCAGTTCTTCCATTGTAGCTGATATCTGAATCACACTATCATTAATAATACA
>JBEQCC010000002.1:0-11700 GCA_041639455.1 Pelosinus sp.
TTAATTTGCTTTGTTGATACCACATTTTCGATAGGGTATTGGCAACTAGATATAATACATGCGCAGCAGCCTCCACGCTTTTTCTAGGCACTTGCTTGATTTCACTTAACGATTTCATATATTCATCAGGATCTACGCCGATTTCTTGGGCGATCTGACGAAATTTACCTTCATCCAAAGCAGAAGTCAAAACCTGCCCGCCTAATATCGTCCCGATTTGCTTTCCCTCAAGCATAATAGGAGCCGCAAAATCAACCAAACCAGCATGACAATCATAAATCGCTGGTTTACCAGTTCTGGCAGACTCTTCACCGCCTTTACTGTCACATACCATGCAGCGTTTATTTCCTACCTCTGACCCTCGAGTATGCTGCATACAAAACGTTGTGAAGTTGCTGGGAGTAGTGACGGGCTTTCCCTCAATATCAACTGCAATACTGGCTACCCCTACAGCTTCGGCAAAGTTATCCTGAAAGGTCTGCAAAAAGTCTACATCAATAATATCTACTAACTTGACTTTACTAAAATCTTCTAAAGTCTGTTTTACTGCTGTCACCTTTGTCATGGATCTTGCCTCCATTTTTTTTAGTCTTTTATTAAATGATAAGTTTCGACAAAGACAACAGGGATCCCTTGAGAATTTTTTAGCTTCATTATCGCACATTATTGTCATTTTCTGATTTTTTTGTAATATTTTGTCGTTTTAACCAAACATAGCAATTCCTAATGGCGTAACTAATAAAGGATGAGGAGGAACATGTACTTTACGTCCGAAAGCTTTGCTGAATTCTTCACCAAAACCAGTCAGATAGGCGGTACCGCCTACCACATATACGGGGTAATCCTGATACTCATCATATCCCGCCAGCATGTTCTTTACAATCGTTGCCATCTTTTCAATAACAGGTAAAACAATCGGCATGATGCGCCGATGCTGGGATACATCTTTTTTAAGAACTTCCGCTTCTTCATAGGTAATTTTATATGCTCCAGATAGCACTAGAGAGATGTGAGTACCTCCTGTTGCCTCATCAGCGGTGAAAACTAAATCTCCGTTCTTTAATACCGCAATCCCTGTAGTTCCGCCACCAATATCCACCACGATACCATGACCGATATTTAGAGCTTTAGCCGCTGCCACTGGTTCATCCACCTGACAGATAGGTTCGATCCCCGCTCCTGCAATCACATGTCCGCAAGCCTGGGCATTACGACCTACTGTACCTGGCGGAATGGCTGTTGCTCCTTTATCTAGCGTAATACCCATAATTTTTTCTACCTCAGCCTTTAGTTCTTCAACAATCGTCGTCGCTCCCCTAAAATCAACAACTAAACCATCTTTCACCACCGATGCCCAGCGCAGGCTTCCAGCTACAGGATTTCCCAAGCTGTCAGTCACAACCAGTACCACATCAGCCGTTCCCAAATCAACTCCCACTTTATAAGGTCCTGGCAAATCGGCTGCCGTTCCTGTTTTGATCAAATGATGCAATTGATGAATTTTTTCATATGCTTCCATACTTGTCCTCCCTATCCCTATTGCCAAAGGCAATTGTATTTTAAGTGATGCTCTTTTTAACTCACTGACTGAGTCTCTCTTATGATTATCTAAATCATAATTTATATCCTGCTCCAAAAGACCCAATAGAATGCCCACTTCTTTTACTATCTTGCTCAAATTAGTCAAAATAAGAAAAATATACCGGAGTTGTTTAAAAAGCAAAAAATATTAAAACCGTTACGACGTGAATAATAGGTCGAAGTCAGATAAATATAGAGCCAATCACAAAGACCTAAAGGAGAAAAATGAATTTATTTCAAAATTTTTCCAGCAATGGCGAGCAAAGCGAAGCAATCTCTTCGCAAGGAGGTGATTGCTTCGCTGCGCTCGCAACGGCCATGAAATAAATCACAGGACTGTCAGAAAAGACATGCTATTTGGGCTTTTCTTGATAAATGACAGATTTACATCCCCATTAAACAGATAAAGCAGAACCATATAGGCACTGCTATTATTAAGAAAGAACCAAAATCTCATAAAGAAATTTTGGTTCTTTACATCATGTATTATTGAGACGCCATATTCTTATCAATGGACCAAGCATCAATTAACGCACCACTTTGCTTATATGCTTTTACATTTAGAATCTGCTTCTCTATCTCCACTACAAGATAATTTGGTTCATCCAATGGATTATAAAAAAATGAATTCCACTCACTTGCTGTCGTATCATTGTATGTTTTGCTGCCGCTTCGCCCAGTGGTTACATAGATCGTCCCCTTGTCACGACTGTCTACCACTTGATCATTATATATAGGATAGGTGCGGGCATAATCATGTTCATGAGCGGAAAAGACCACATCCACCTGATATTTATCAAAGATAGGCGCAAAGGCTCTTTTAATTCTGGAATTAGCTCCTCCTGCCTTATTATAATATGGCGGTCTATGTAAAAAAACGATTTTCCACTTTTTATCCGTTGCAGCCAGATCCTGCTCTAACCAAGTTTTCTGCATTTCTAGTATTTCGGGAACAAGCTGAGCTTGTTCGCCGATTTGACTATCTAACATAACGAAATGTACATCCCCATAATCGAAAGAATAAACTTGCCTTCTAAGACGTTCAGGACCATTAACAGGTACTTTGAGTTGAGCGGTAAATAATACAGGCTGCGAGAAGCGCCTTTCTGGTGTATAGTTCTCATGGTTACCCGTCGAAGGCATTGCCGGAATCCGATCAATGACCCCTTGGCTTGCCTTAAACCATGCATCCCATTGGGCATAATCCTGTCCTACATCAACTAAATCTCCCACATTAGTAAAAAATGACGCATCTTGATTAGAATTAAATGCCTGCTGCAGTGTGGTACGCCAAACATCATAGTTAATACTTTGGGAATCGCCAAATACCAAAAATTTAAAACCATCACTTTTTGCTGGAGGTGTTGAAAATGTTCGAATTTCTCCCCACCCACTGCCTTCATTAATTTGATATACATATCGCTTTCCTGGCTTTAAGCCCATTAACGTAACCGAATGGATATTCATATTTCCCAGGTTTGTAGCTACTCTCTCTGTCGCAGCGTCCATGGTTTGGGCATTATAAGGGAAAAAATCAGTAAATTCACTTTGGGCATAACGTACCTGACCCGCAACTTCCGTCTCCTCTGTTCTCCAGGTAATCGTCTGGGTTGTTCTTGGATCGGACTCCCAGGTAAGGGTAACATGATCTACCCCAGCTGCTGCCAGTGACTGCCCTAAAAATGGTACCAGAGAAGAAGCTATGAGAAGAACAATTGCTATAAAAGAGATACCAATGCTTTGAAACAACTTCCTTTTGTGCAACATGCTGTCTCTCCCTTGTCCAAATATATGATCAATTTAATATAATTTAGGCTCGACACCGAAATGTCCACTTGACACTATTGCCGTTGCGAGGAGACGACAGCCGACGTGGCAATCTCTACTGCCATCCAGCTTGCTATTCGAGATTGCCGCACTCCGCTCAATAACGGCAAAAAGTCAAGTGTACTTTCTGGTGAATACCCATAATTTAAAGATAAAATCGTTGAGCCGCGAAGAGTACAAGATATGTATTCAAACGCCATTTGACCTGAAAGCTTCATTAACGATTTCTTTTGCTTCTTCTTGAATTTGCTTGAGATGGTCTATTCCTTTAAAGCTTTCGGCATATATTTTGTACACTTCTTCTGTTCCGGACGGTCTTGCAGCAAACCAGCCATTCTCGGTACAAACCTTTAATCCCCCAATATCCGCTTGATTACTAGGTGCCTTAGTCAACTTCGCCGTAATGAGTTCTCCGGCTAATGTCTGCGCTTTGACCTGCTCTGGTGAGAGCTTCGATAATACAGCCTTCTGCTGCGTATTCGCAGGGGCATCGATGCGTGCATATACAGGTGCTCCAAACTTTTCACTTAAATCCTGATAATGCAGCCCTGGATCTCGGCCAGTCTTCGCAGTAATCTCTGCAGCTAATAGACATAGAATAATTCCATCCTTATCAGTCGTCCAGACAGTACCGTCCTTTCTGAGAAAAGATGCTCCAGCGCTTTCTTCACCGCCAAAACCAAAGGAACCATCAACGAGACCGTCAACAAACCATTTGAAACCCACAGGGACTTCCGCAAGTCTTTTGCCAAGACTGACAGCAATGCGGTCAATCATCGAAGAACTAACCAGTGTCTTACCGATAGCAGCATCTTCACGCCATCCCTTACGGTTTTGAAACAAATAGGAAATGGCTACGGAAAGATAGTGATTGGGATTCATTAAACCAACACTGGGAGCAACAATACCGTGACGATCAAAATCTGGATCGTTGCCGAAAGCAAGATCATATTTTTCTTTTAAATCGATCAACCCGGTCATGGCATAAGGAGACGAGCAATCCATGCGAATTTTCCCGTCTGCATCTACATTCATAAAGGCAAAAGCAGGATCGGGATATCCATTGATTACATCAATGTCAAGACCATAAGTTTCTGCGATGGGTGCCCAATAACCAAGACCCGCGCCCCCTAGAGCATCAGCCCCCAACTTCAAACCGGAAGCCTTTATCACTTCCATATCAATTACCTGCTCTAAATCATTCACATAAGGCGTAATAAAATCATATTCATGTACATACGGTGTTTTTAGCGCTTTTTCATAAGGTAAGCGTTTGGTCTTTTGATTGCCCTCTAGTAAGAATTGATTCGCTTTATCAGCAATCCATTTAGTAATATGGGTATCCGCTGGCCCACCATTAGGAGGATTGTACTTAATACCGCCATTATCCGGCGGGTTATGAGAAGGCGTAATGACAATACCATCGGCCAGCCCTTCTTTTCTGCCCTTGTTATATTTGAGAATTGCATGAGAAATGCCTGGTGTCGGGGTATAATTCATATCCTTAGCAATAAAGGTTTCTACGTTATTAGCCGCTAAGACTTCGACTGCCGAAATAAAGGCAGGTTCAGACAAGGCATGAGTATCAAAGCCAATAAACAGCGGACCCGTAATATTTTGAGCTTTGCGATAGCAGCAAATCGCCTGAGTAATCCCATGAATATGCTGTTCATTAAAACTGGCTTGCAGCGAATTTCCTCGATGCCCAGAAGTTCCAAAAACAACTCGCTGCCCTGAAATACTGACATCCGGAGTATTAATATAGTAGGCACTAACTAAACGCGGGATATTGACTAACATACTTTTAGGAGCTTTTTTCCCTGCCATAGAGTGAATCGACATAGATAGATGCACCTCACAATTCATTTTATATTGTTTCTACATCCTAAGTGGCTGCCTGTTTATTATTACATTCCCCAACCACTCCAAAATACCCTGCCAAAGCCCTCACTAGTAAAGGATTTTTTACATCCTTCATTCCGCACCCCCTTCTTCATGCATTTTCCAACCATTAAGCAGCTATGTTTCTCCTGAAAAAACATTTTCTACATTTAGGTGATGACAACGTCTATTTTTAATGTTATACTGTAACTATAAATTACATAAACATAATGGCAATGACGCCGTGCACTTATAGGAATATCTATGAGGGCACGGCTTTGATTTGTTTTTAGGAAAGGGGGTATTTGATGATTAAAGTACAAGGAGTAAATAAATTTTTCGGTTCACTACATGTTTTAAAGGAGATTAATCTCAATGTAGACAGCGGTGAAAAAGTCGTTGTCATCGGACCAAGCGGTTCTGGAAAAAGTACCTTAATCCGCTGCATGAACTTATTAGAAACGCCAAGCACTGGTCAGATTGTGGTTGACGGTGTCGACATCACGGCCCCTAAGGCCCCTATTACTAAGGTTAGAGAGTCTGTAGCAATGGTTTTTCAACAGTTCAATCTATATCCTCACAAGACGGTGCTGGAAAACTTAACATTAGCACCAACGCTCATTAAAAAAATCTCCCGTGAAGAGGCAAGTGAATCAGGTCTCGCTTTTTTGGAACGAGTTGGTTTACGAGAAAAAGCAGATGCCTATCCGGCACAGCTCTCTGGCGGCCAGCAGCAGCGGGTTGCCATTGCTCGCGCTCTTAATATGCGTCCTACGGTTATGCTCTTTGATGAACCAACCTCTGCTCTTGACCCTGAAATGATACAAGAAGTGTTGGATGTAATGGTTGACCTGGCAAAAGAAGGGATCACCATGGTAGTTGTTACCCATGAAATGGGCTTTGCCAAACAAGTAGCAGATCAGGTTATTTTTATGGATGGAGGCACAATACTTGAGAAGGGTTCTCCAGAGCATTTCTTCACCAATCCAGAACATGATCGTACGAAATTATTTTTAAGCCGCATTCTTCGTTAAGCTTAATGAATTCATAAAAAATATACGGAGGTTATAAAAATGAAAAAAGTACATGTACTTATCCTTAGTGTAATGATGCTCATCGCCCTAGCAGTTGCTGGTTGTGGCAGCACAACAGATTCAAAACCTGCAGCAGGCAAAACGGGTACAGCTCCTGAAATCAAAGCGATACAAGATCGCGGCACTTTAAAAGTAGGCGTTAAGGTTGATGTACCGAAATTTGGTTTTAAAGATCCCAAAACGGGTCAAATTGACGGTTTTGAAATCGACTTAACAAGAGCATTGGCTAAAAAAATTCTCGGTGACGAGAAAAAATTCGAAGCACAAGGCGTTACTGCCAAAACTCGCGGTCCTTTACTTGACAATGGTGAAGTAGACTTAGTCATTGCTACCTTTACGATTACAGAAGAACGTAAACAAAGTTACAATTTCTCTGAACCTTATTTCACAGACGGTGTTGCTTTAATGGTCAAGAAAGATTCCGGTATTACCGATCTTAAAGGATTAGCAGATAAAACAATTGGTGTTGCGCAAAGTGCTACCAGTAAAAAAGCCATTCAAGAGGCAGCCGATAAACAGGGCATTAAGGTTAAATTCTTAGAATTTGGTACATATCCAGAAATTAAAACCGCTCTTGACTCCGGTCGTATTAATTGTTTTAGTGTAGATGGCGCTATTTTATATGGTTACCTGGATGATACCACTGTAATTTTAAATGATCGCTTCACACCACAAGAGTATGGAGTAGCAAGCAAAAAAGCCAACACAGAATTAGCTAAAGTAGTAAACGATACCATAAACGATATGAAAAAATCAGGTGAATTAGATAAGCTGATGCAAAAATGGGGACTTAAATAGTGTCAGGACCTTTTGCTGGATTCAAGTGGTTAGCGCTGATCAATGATTGGACTGTCTTTGCCGGAGGTTTTGTTCAGACCATTCTTTTATCAGCCCTAGGACTAATGTTGGCTTTAGGCCTAGGAATCTTCTTTGGTCTTTTGGGTACATCACATGTAAAACTATTTAAAATACTCAATCGCGTTTATGTAGAATTTATTCAAAATACACCTTTAGTCATTCAAATTTTCTTCTTATACCATGGCTTACCTCATCTGGGGATTATGCTGCCCGTCTTTGTTGTAGGGGTGCTGGGCGTAGGTATTTACCATGGTGCCTATATTGCAGAAGTCATTCGAGCGGGTGTAGAATCTGTACCAAAAGGACAATTGGAAGCAGCCTATTCCCAAGGATTCTCCTATTGGGGAGCGATGATTCATATCGTTTTGCCCCAAGCCAAGCGAATTTCTTATCCGCCACTGACCAACCAAGCTGTGAATTTAATAAAGAATACTTCCGTATTAGCCATGGTTGCAGGTGGTGAACTTATGTATTATGCGGATTCTTGGTCAAGTACTAATCTTTACTATGGTCCTTCTTATGTGGTAACCGGTTTACTGTATCTCTCATTATGTTTTCCATTGGCTTCTTTTGCCAAACGCATGGAACGCAAATTGGAGGTATCATCATGATAGAAGAATTGTTACAATGGGAACTACTTAGTTTTCTCGGAGCTGGTCTCTTAACGACACTGCAAATTGCAATCAGTTCCATTGTTTTAAGCATGATTTTAGGAACCATCTTAGGCATAGCCCGGCATTCTAATCACACTCCCCTGAGTCAGGCGGCTTCCTTTTATGTCGAAGTCGTACGAAATACTCCCTTATTACTATTTATTTTGGCTGTTCGCTTTATGACAAAACTTCCTCCTGTTTATGCCGGTATTGCTGCCATGACGATTTTTACAACAGCTATGATTGCTGAAATTGTCCGCGGCGGCTTGAATTCCGTAGGCAAAGGGCAATGGGAAGCAGCCAAATCCCAAGGATTTACCTACACACAAACACTGATTTATGTTGTGTTACCCCAGGCACTGCGAAATACAATACCTCCTCTAGTATCCCAATTTACAACAGTCATTAAGGATACCTCGCTTGTCTGGGCAGTAGGTATTGAGGACCTAACAGGAAAAGGAATGATCATCATGGGTCAATATGGTACTACTGCTCAAGTCTTTACTATCTTCGCTGCCATAGCGGTAACCTATTTTGTCTTTAATTATGCTCTTTCCATCTTGGCCCGTCATCAGCAGCGGCGCTTATCACTAAGAAGCTATTAATCCAATTGCTTGAAATAAGAAAAGTACTATGCATGTCTTTAAGACATAGACGTTTTAAAACACAAAGAAAAAAGAACTAGCCTCAGAACCAATGATATATTTTGCTATGGAAAACGTGTTCCTAAAAGCACTGCTAATAAAACACAAACTGCAGCTTCGTATTACTCCAACTATGCTCCTTTATTCAAAGCGCCAGCCGCCTGTGTCATTGATTATCAGTTTATGCTTGTGATAATTCACTAAGGTGTTGCGATGCCCCACACTAATAATCGTTGTATTCTCAAGCTGTGAATGCAGCAATTGATATAAATGAGCCTCTGTTATTTCATCAATTGCTGAAGTTGCTTCATCAAGAAATAACCAGTCTGGTCGCTGCAGAATCGCCCGTACAAAGGCGATTCGCTGCTGTTCACCGAAAGACAGAACATGAGACCAATCCTCAACTTGGTCAAGTTTATCAACAAGTTCCTCTAATTTGCAAAGCTCCATAATGCCACGAATTTTTTCATCCGTAGCAAAACCCTCTTTGTAGGGATACAATACAGAATCCCGTAAGGTTCCTAGAGGTAAATAGGATCTCTGTGGCAAAAATAAAAGTTTCTGTTCTGCTGGAATACTAACACTGCCTTGTCCAAATGGCCAAATGCCGGCTAGAGTACGTATGAGAGTGCTTTTCCCGCAGCCAGACGGGCCCATAATTAATAAAGAATCTCCTTGATGAATTGATAATTGTAAGTCCTTAAGCAATTCTTCCCCATTGGGTAAATCAATTTGCAGCTGGTGTACATGTAAGGATGGATCAGCAGTATAGGTTACACCAATTACTTTCTGATCTGCGATATGTTCTACGCAATGCATGGCATGGTTAAAGCCTAGTAAACGTTTAACGACTGACTGCCACTGAGCCAAACTGGAGTAACTATCAATGAGGAATGATAAGGAATCTTGTACTTTGCCAAAAGCTGCAGCTATCTGCATAAAGCCACCTAACTGCATCTGATTGCTAAAATAGCGCGGGGCCGCAACAAGCATGGGGAAAATAATAGCAATTTGACCATAACCTGCTGTAAACCAGGTTAGTTTTTTCTGCCGTGACATTACTGCTTTAAAATTATCAAATACCATCTGAAAGCGCTCTTTCAGTTTTGCTTGTTCTTGTACTTCACCACCATACAGAGCAATACTCTCACTGTTTTCCCGCAAGCGAATCAGGCTAAAACGAAAATCAGCTTCATAACGCTGCTGACTAAAATTAAGATTTACCAGTGGCTTACCAATTTTAACGGTTAACCAGTTACCAACTACGGAATAAAGAATCGCAACCCAGAACATATAGCCTGGGATAACAATTTCAGTCTGCCCTATCGGGATCGTAAGAGAGCCAGAAAGATTCCATAGAATAAACATAAATGAAAATAAGATTACAGCAGCTTTTAAAATCCCAATGGAAAGACCTAATGTCAAATTAACAAAGAGATTCAAATCCTCACTAATTCGCTGGTCAGGATTATCCGTACGATGATCCAATAGCTGCATCTGATAATAAGCCTGTTTATGCAGCCATGTTTGCAGATATTTTTCAGTAAGCCAGCGACGCCATTTAATTTCAAGTAATTGCTGCATGTAGAGCACATAAACAGCGACAATGATATGACAAACTGCTAAAATGCAAAAGGTGCCAATGGCACTCACAAAACCATCCTTATCATAATTCTGCAATGTATTATAAAAGGTATTACTCCATTCATTGACCAGCACCAATATATAAACCTGTCCTAGGTTAAGAGCAATAATAACTGCTAACAGTGCTCTAGCCATCCATTTTTCCTCTGAAAACCAATACGCCTTAGTAATTTGCCACATTCCCTGCACAAAATTGCGATTATATGCGTTTATCATCCATACTGCCCCTTCTTCTACCCATTATTACTGCTTTTTCTTTAATCTTTCTCGTTTTCTCGAAAATTATCTAAATTTCTTTTAATTATTATAAAAGAACTGGCAATCTTATAAAAAGATGCCAGTTTTTATACTTCTTACTAATCTAATTTTTTTTACCGCGTTTTTACGCGTTAAACTTCTCAAAATCCATCTTTGCATAAACAATTCGGTGTATTTCTACCTCATGTTCAGTTACTACATAAAACACCATGTAATTTTTTACTGGTAACATTCTGTATTCAATCTCAAGTGGTTTCATTGGTTGATATGTCCTGCATGAATATGGAAACTGTACAAGCCTTGATATAGAAGTATCCAAAGCATCAACTAAATCCAATGCAGCCTTTGGTGCCTTTAAGACATCAACAATATAGCTTGTAGTATTCCTTAAATCCTTTAACGCCAGCGGTAGATATTTTAACTTATGCATCATCTTCTGCTAACGTATCAGCAAGATTTTTTCTTACATCAGCAAACACTTCTTCATGTGAATATCGTATAGTACTGGATTTTGCTTCTAACTCTGCTTCTTTCAGTTTAAAATAGATTTCGCTTTCAAATAACTTGCGTTCATAGACCTCAATACTCATAACAACCATGTCACCATAACCATTCTTAGTTAAGAATACTGGTTCTGCTGTTTCATGTACTATTCTGGAAATATCTGCAAATTTATTTCGCAAATCTGATACTGGTCTAATTGATGGCATATCATCACCCCTCTGTTATTATATCATAATATTATCATAATCATGTTATAACAACAAGTTTTATGATTCCCTTAACAATTCTCTAATAATTTTTCGTTTCCAGAATAAAACACAAGGTCAGGTAACTTGCCTACAATTAATGCATCTGCATCTTGGGCAGCATTTATCATTTCACCTTCCGCCAAGGGTCTACCCAGTGAGTTAGTAATAACTTCACACCCTATTGCCTGTAGACGCCGCAGAGGCTCAGGATCAGCTTTAGCAAATGTAACTGCCGTAACAACAACTTTCCATTTATACATGATCATTTTATACATGATCATTCCTCCATTTATTTTTATAGCTAAAACAAAAGGGACTTGGCATCTGCCAAGTCCCGAGACATAGGCAGATGCCTTAGTCTTTTTTATTTTGAATCAAAGGTGAACTGCTAAAATAACAATAATCATACTTAGGGCGTGTCTGAAAACTATCAAAACGGCCACTGACGGCGCTTTTTGCGCCATACTTCGTTAAAACTTTTTGAAATAAGAACCATTATTCCTGCGAA
>JBEQCC010000003.1:0-2789 GCA_041639455.1 Pelosinus sp.
ATTATTAGCAATTGCTGATATTCAATTAGACACATATCCTTATGGAGGCTGGACGACATCCTTGGAGGGCTTATATATGGGATTGCCAATGGTAACTCAAGAAGGAGATATGGCTAGAAGCAGATGGGGATCTCATATGCTTCGTGCTCTTGGGATACAAGATGGCATAGGAAAGAATGAAGAAGAATATGTGGAGTGGGCCGTGAAATTAGCTCAGAATCAAGAACTTAGAGAACAGATAAAGAAAAAAATAACAGAGCAGGTAAAAGAGGTTTTGTTTAATGGCTCAGCAGCACAGCCCCATTATGAAAGTGCTTTACTAAAAATTTTAAAAGACAAATTTTAAATATTGGCACCGATCTAAGAGTAGTGCATATACTACAATACAAATAATGGTAAATTAGATTTTATAAAGTGATCAAAAAATGAGCAAAAGGAGGAGAAACATAATGGAAAATCCCCAGAGAAAAGACGATGAGAATTCAAGAACCTTAGCACAGGAAAGTAAACTTTGGCAGCCCCCTGTTCCTCCGTTAGAAAAAATAGTGCAAGAAACAATGTTGGAAAAAATAACGAATCGTGTTAAAAATATGCAAAAGGATAGTACTTTTTTTCCGACAATGACAGAAGAAAAGTTAGAGCAGCTGCTAGGTGATGAAAATCTTGTAGCACAAGATGGTGAGCAGAAATACTATCTCTTGCCAGATCAAAGTGCATTGCAAAAACTGATGGATATGATACCTGCTGTCGCGTCCGGTGAAATGAGTCAAAATCGACGGTGGCATAAAACGAATGTGGAAATACGTGATGAAGATCGTCAGCCGTGGAGTAATGTTATGGAAGTTCTGCAGAATATAGACAAGAGGTTAGAGCAAATTGAACAATTATTACATAAAAAATAATAAAAAGCAGACCAATCTGGTCTGCTTTTTTATTAGCCTGGACAAATATCCGTTCTCGGATCAACTTGATGAGTGCTGTCAAAAGAGCCTTTTACAGTAAAAGAAGAGAAGCCATTAGCGATTGCTGCATCAGTTAATTCAAATGGACGAATTCCTTCTACCCACAAGTTTTCGCTTCTCCATAATTTATCTATAATTTTTCCTGTAATTGTAATTTGCTGAGGACTGGTGACAACTGCATTAAATTGAGCGACAAGGCAGGAACCGTCAATTCTTGTCAGTTCATTCTTTAATTGCTGCCCAGTTACAGGTGTGCAATCTGGGAATCGGTAAAAAGTAGTAAAGGTTCTAGTAAAGGTTGGGAGTGGGAGAATAATTGGGTTTGTAGAGCAATTGCCGCAGATAATTACCAATCCAATTCTAACAGTTACACTTTGGCATCCTTCATCGATTTGTTCATCAGCGCACCATAGGATAACCTGGCAAGTATCACCTACTGTAAGCGTTGGGAAAGTGAAGGTTCCGTTGCATTGAACACGGCATGGTCCTACTGGAGGGTAGGCTATGCACCTTGTAAATTCACCGGAATTACCGATAAGTACGACTTCTTCTACACAAATGTCATGACATTCACATGTTGGTATTCTACTAACTGGGGGAGTTGTAGTACCAAAAACAGGTCCACAGTTGTTAAAGATACTAAGACAGCTATTGCAGGGGCAGTTTGGTTCACATTGGCGGGTCAATTCACAAAAATCAGGAATCTCAAAATACTTGCTGTCTATCATAGCAAAAGCCTCCTCTAAAATGTTGAATTTTCGTTGAGTATTTAGTATTTAAAGTAATAGGCATCCCTCCTGAAAAAATAAAGAATACTTATATACTCTTAATACATAAGACTTTTATATTCTTAATTCATAATATGTTTTTTCTTCTGAAAGGTGCCATTAAGAAGAAAAAATGTAATATTTTCGAGTATAGTTGACATCTTAATTATTCCTATTCCATTACTTGTTTTTATCCCATGGTATGCATAATAAAGTATTTTTGGAAATAACAACAATGGTGGATCGTCAAGAATCATTAAATAATAAAAAGCGATTAAACAGTGGCAAAATAGCGTTTTATTGCTTTTTTATGAAAAACGTAATTGACCATATAGTGGAAAGACCATACAATAAGAGTACACTAAAACCTGATTCTAATGAATTTCAAACTTGGGGAGGGATTTTATGCAAGTTCAAACGTTATGGCAAAAAGGGTATCAGTATAAAAAAATCATTCTATTAGTAATCATTGTGAGTGTGGCGGCTACATATGGAATCAGGATGTATTTAGAGAAAAGTAAGCCTGTAGCAACAACGCAGTTAGTAGCAGTAGAGCGAGGCGACATCGTATCATTGGTATCAGCTACTGGTACGATCAAGCCTGTAAATATGGTTGATGTTAGTTCAAAGATAACTGGTTTAATAAAGGAAGTCAAAGTGCTTGAAAATGAGCAGGTAAAAGCAGGGCAAATATTGATCTTACTGGATGATAAACGACTTATGGCACAAGTATCGCAGTCACGTGCTAAATTAGAAAACACCTCGGCAAATTATCAGCGGAATTTACAATTAAATCGTATCGGAGCGATCTCCGATCAGCAGTTGGATGCTTCCGTTATGGATTATAGTGTGGCTCAGGCAACCTATGATGATGCTGTATCTCAATTAGATGATACTGTCATTAAAGCACCGATTGATGGTGTTATTATTGGCAAGCCGATTCCTGCCGGTCAAACGGTGGCTCCGGGGATTTCTACTCCTATGGTTCTCATGAGTGTGGCCGATTTGTCAAAAATGCAGATCGAGGCGCAGGTCGATGAATCGGATATTGGAAAAATTG
>JBEQCC010000004.1:0-3413 GCA_041639455.1 Pelosinus sp.
CCTATATTGATAAAGTGTTCTCAGGCACGGTATCAAATATATCCCAGAAAGCGAATATAACGCAAAATGTAGTTTATTATGTAGTAACTATTGATGTTGAAGGACCTGAAACAATGCTCAAACCTACTATGACGGCAAGAGTATCAATACAAAGCGGGGAAAGTAAAAATACAATTCTTGTACCCCTGTCTGCTGTTAAGGAAAATAAAGGTCAGCCATACGTCCAGATAATGGTTAGCGGAAAGATTGAAAATATCAATGTTACGACTGGATTATCTAACGAAGATAAGGTTGAAATTACTAGTGGTCTTGCGGATGGGGATCAAATTGTGCTTCCGCAGGTAAAGGCATTGCCTCAGGCTTCTGGGAATATGCGCGGTCCACTTGGTCGCTAAGGAGGGATCGGCAATGAGCATTGTACTTTCCAACATAAAAAAGATATACCAGATGGGGGATACCCATGTTGCTGCTTTGGCAGGAATTACACTGGAGATCATCGCCGGAGAATTTACAGCTATTATGGGGCCATCGGGGTCGGGTAAATCGACTTTGATGAATATATTAGGCTGCCTTGATAGACCAACCAGTGGATCATACATGCTAGATGGAGAAGAGGTGGCTACGTTAAAAGATGACGAATTGGCAGTCACCAGAAATAAGAAAATCGGATTTGTTTTTCAGAACTTTAATTTGCTGCCTCGTATGTCAGCTCAACAAAATGTAGCTTTGCCTCTTGTGTATGCAGGAGTAATGAAACAGGAACGAGCTTCCCTGGCTGCTGCTGCCCTATCTATGGTAGGTTTAGCCGATCGGATGCATCATCGCCCTAATGAGTTGTCTGGGGGGCAGCGCCAGCGTGTAGCGATTGCGCGGGCCCTAGTGAATAATCCTAGTATTATTATGGCAGATGAGCCTACCGGAAACCTTGACAGTAAATCTGGTAATGAAATCATGGAGATATTTACAAAACTTAATAAAGAAGGACGAACCATCGTTTTGGTTACGCATGAAATCGAGATTGCTCAATTCACAAGGCGAATCATTTCATTTCGTGATGGTCTAATTATGAGTGATGAGGCAGTCTAGGAGGTGATTTTTTTGTTTTGGGAAAGCATTATCATAGCCTTGGAAGGCTTAAAAGCCAATAAACTACGTTCAATATTGACGATGCTGGGAATTATTATTGGTGTAGGTGCCGTAATTGCAATGGTGTCTCTTGGTATGGGAGTGCAAAATAAAATACAAAACTCAATTGCCAGTTTAGGAAGCAATCTTCTTATTATTACTCCAGGCGCCACATCGCCTTCTGGTGTAAGGCTGGCCGCTGGTTCGAGCACCACTCTTACCAACAAAGATGCTCAGGCAATTGGGCGTCAAATCGAAGGTATCAGCGCTGTTGCTCCTAGCGTTAGTAAGCAATACCAACTGGTGTATGGGAATAAAAATTGGATGACGACAGTTCAAGGAACTACGCCTGAGTTTGTAAGCGTTCGTAACTTTAATGTCGAGTTAGGACGTTTCCTTTCAAATCAAGAGCTAGATACACGAATGAGAGTTGCGGTTTTGGGGAAAACCACTGCAGAAAACTTATTCGGTGCAGTTTACCCTGTTGGACAGACGATACGAATTAATTCAGCTCCTTTTACCGTAATTGGCGTGTTTGAAGGAAAAGGGCAATCTGCCGGTGGTATGGACCAAGATGATGTTGTGGTAATTCCTTTAACGACAGCTCAAGAACGCATGATGGGGATTAGCTATATACAAACGATTAGTGTACAGGCGGCTAATCCAGAAAGTATTAATCAGGTACAAGAAGAAATTACCTCTCTTTTACGCTCGCGTCATAAGTTAGCAAAAGATATGCCTGATGATTTTACGGTTCGTAATTTAGCTGCAGTCATGGCTACAGCAGAGGAAACCACCAATACGATTACATTGCTTTTAGGGAATATCGCTGCAATCTCTTTATTAGTTGGTGGTATTGGTATTATGAATATTATGCTGGTATCTGTGACTGAACGTACAAGAGAAATCGGCATTCGAAAAGCACTAGGCGCTACGTATCGCAATATCTTACTACAGTTTCTTATCGAAGCCATTGTAATTGGTGTAACAGGCGGTTTGATTGGTATTGGATTAGGTATTAGTACAGCCTATGCCATTTCAGCGATTGCTGGCTGGAACACTGCTATTTCTTCAGGTTCGATTTTTATGGCTTTTGGATTTTCCGTAGCGATTGGATTATTTTTTGGTATCTATCCAGCCAGAAAAGCAGCATTATTAGATCCTATTGACGCATTGCGCTATGAATAAAGTGAGTAGTTTGTGGTAAAATAAGTTGAATGGATATGATAAGGGGACAGACAATGGGATATTTCTATTCTTTACTAAATTACTTAAAAACGGACAAGGGAAAGCATGACTGCTTGGACTATATTCGAGCGATTGTGATCATGGCAGCGGTTATGGCTGGCATTCGAATATTGCTTTATACGTTATTGCAGTAGAAGTTGTAGTTTTATATAGGGAAAATAGTCTTGTCTTTTTGAGGTGTGATATAATAAGACAAGACTATTTGTATCGTAGGGAGAACCTTTATGTCACATAAAAAACGTAAGATTGGTATTATGGGTGGTACCTTTGATCCTATACATACCGGGCACTTGGCGACAGCTGAAGCAGTACGTGTGGAATATGACCTTGAAAGGGTGTTATTTATTCCAGCAGCAAATCCACCGCATAAACAGCATTTTCGAGTAACAAAACCACTTCATAGGTATATTATGACTGTATTGGCGACTTATTCCAATCCTCATTTTCATGTATCTCCAATTGAAATCGAGCGGTCAGGGCTATCCTATGCGATTGATACGGTATTGGAACTAATTAAGCACTATGGGGATAATATAGAATTTTATTTTATTGTTGGCTCCGATACGGTACAAGAATTAGCATCTTGGAAAGACATCGATCGCCTTTTAGAGATCTGCCATTTCATTGCTGCCAATCGTCCAGGCAGTGCTTACACACTAGAGGATATAGTGAAATCTTTTGGGGAAAAAGGTTTTAAACGTATTCACTCTTTGCCTACTCCTGAGCTAGAGATTTCCTCTACAGATGTACGAGAGAAAGTACGGCAGGGAAGATCAATTAAATATTTTGTTCCTGAAAGTGTTGAGACTTATATCTGTAAAGAAAACTTGTATAAGGAGTAGTAGAAAAAAGACTTTAAACATACCATATTGGGTTTTTGGCAAATAAAGTTAGGCATAAATACTATCGTTTCGTAGATAATGTTAGTACAATCGTTTTTAGAATTTAACAAAGAAAGGTGATTCCAAATGTCAAAAACACTATATGTAGGTAATTTACCTTGGTCAACGAGTGATAGTGATTTAGCTGATGTCTTCAAA
>JBEQCC010000005.1:0-4327 GCA_041639455.1 Pelosinus sp.
GGACTTCGTATTTGTAACAGCTTTGCTGATTTCAGTGGAAAGCCGAGTTCTGATAATGATATTCAATTGATGGTTTATTCCATACGGGAATAAATCTTCATCAAATCTTTATTTTTTTCTGTTAGGTTATATTTCAGTAAGAAATGAAATATAGAAGGAAGGATAGTAAAGATGGAAATGATGTTACAGACACAAAATCTATGTAAATATTTTAGAAAACAGAAAGCGGTAAATAATGTTTCACTTAATATCGAAAAGGGACAGATTTATGGACTGCTTGGACCGAATGGTGCTGGTAAATCTACCACATTGAAAATGCTGACCGGTATGATGAAACCCACTGCAGGAAAGATTTACTTTGATGGAAAACTTTGGGATAGGAAAGATTTATCAAAAATAGGAGCGTTAATTGAAAATCCGCCTATTTATGAAAATCTTTCCGCCAGAGAGAATTTGAAGGTAAGACAATTATTGCTTGGTACAGATGAAAACAGAATTGATGAGGTCTTGCAGATTGTATCACTTACAAACACCGGAAAGAAGAAAGCAGGACAGTTTTCTTTGGGGATGAAGCAAAGACTAGGCATTGCAATGGCATTGCTTGGAGAACCGGAACTTTTGATATTGGATGAACCTACGAATGGATTAGATCCAATAGGCATCGAGGAATTACGAGAGCTGATCCGGTCTTTTCCGGAACAGGGAATCACTGTAATTCTCTCCAGTCATATTCTCTCAGAGGTACAGTTACTTGCAGATAAAGTCGGGATTATTTCAGGTGGAATCTTAGGATACGAAGGAGCATTAAAGCAGGGAGATAATCTTGAAGATTTGTTTATGAATGTGGTAAGAAAAAACCAGAAAGCAGGTGAAATCCATGGTTAATATTATAAAAGCAGAACATCAAAAAGCCAAAAGAACCATGCGAAAAAAGTTTATCTGGGGATTTCCTCTTCTTACATTTGTCATGGCATTTATATTTACTCTTGGGATGACAAATGCTTATGCAGAAAGTGTTTGGAACTGGTGGTATACACTTTTGCTGCCGGGGATGATTGCTCTATTTTGTTATCTTTCTGTGGCGCAGGAGAAAAAGATAAAATACTATCATTTAATGACTATTCCCACAGACAGAAGAAAATTGTTGCTGGGGAAAATTATTTATATTGGGTACATGATTTTGTTTTCTAATGTGATTGTGTTTGCAGGAGCAACGCTTGGAGGCTTTCTTCTAACGACACATGTTCCAGTTGGAGGAGCGTTGATTGCAGTATTGTTTCTGACGGTTTCTGAGTTATGGGAGATTCCGGTAGCTTTATTTTTAAGTGAACGATTTGGAATGATTGTAAACCTGTTCGTCTGCCTATTTATTACCGTCAGCGGTGTGGTAATATCACAAACCAGAATCTGGTATGTACTTGTTTCTGCAATCCCTATGCGAATGATGTGCCCGTTGCTTCATGTTTTACCAAATGGACTTGCCGCAGAAGCAGGGAATCCTCTTTTGGATACGGGAGTCATTGTTCCGGGAATGTGTCTCTCAATCATCTGGTTTGTTTTTGTAACGGTTCTGTTTTTGAAATGGTTTGAGAGAAGAGAGGTGAAATAAGATGATTGGAAGATCTCTTAATGCAGACTTGCGAAAGATGAAAGGAACATCTGTGATTCTGGCACACTTACTGATTCCGATTATAACCAGCGTTATATTTTTATTATATTACTTTTTTTCACCATGGAATGAAAATATGAAAGTGATTGCATTTTATCAGGCAATAGGAGCAGGACTTCCGGTACTTATTGGAATTTTTACAGCAAGTGTGATGGAACAGGAACAAAATGCAGGTGATTTTCAAAACCTGTTGTCTTTACCGGATAAACTTACAGCATTTTTATCGAAACTGTTGATGCTACTGGTTTTGTGTCTGTGCTCTATCCTATTGACAGCAATCATATTCGGAATTGGATTTGGAAGAATCGCATCAAGCGATATCGAAATCATGAAAGGATGTATATTTGCAGCATTGCTGCTGTGGGGAAGCAGTGTTCCACTTTATCTGTGGCAGCTGATTCTGGCTTTTCAGTTTGGAAAAGGGGTATCCATTGGAGCAGGGATTATATCAGGACTAATTAGTGCATTGATGCTTACCGGACTTGGAGATTATGTGTGGAAATATGTATTTGTCTGCTGGACGGGTAGAGTACCATATACTTATCTGCAATCTGTATTGGGAGAAACTAGTGTAGGTGAATGGTTGTCATTCATACCAGGTTGCTTAATATTTACAGGGATTAGTATGGTATACTATTTTTGGTGGGTAAACCACTGGGAAGGAAACAGAATATCGGAATAGAATCGAGGGAAACTATGGCAAAAATACTGGCAGTTGATGATGAACCGGCAATTCTGGAAATGATAGAAAGCATTTTGAATAAGGATGGACATCTGGTTACCAAAGTAAGTAATCCGCTGAAACTTAATATGGAAGAATTACATCGTTATGACCTGATTTTACTGGACATTATGATGCCTGGAATTGATGGCTTCGAATTATGCAAAAGAATCAGGGCACTTGTGGATTGTCCGATTTTGTTTCTTACGGCAAAAACGGAGGAAAACAGTCTGGTAAACGGACTTTCTTTAGGAGCAGATGATTATATTTCAAAGCCATTTGGAGTGATGGAACTTCGGGCAAGGATCAATGCACATCTTAGAAGAGAGCACAGGGAACATTCTGTCCGGATGGTTTTGGGGAGGGTCTGTATTCAAATATCTCAAAAGAAACTATTGGTTGATGATAAGGAACTTCCTCTTACGAAAGCGGAGTACGAAATCTGTGAATTTCTGGCTAAAAACAGAGGACAGGTTTTCTCGAAGGAACAGATATTGGAAGCGGTCTTTGGCTTTGACAATGAGAGTAATGACAGTACTATAATCACGCATATCAAAAATATAAGAGCAAAATTTGCGGATTATGATTATACACCGATAAAAACAGTCTGGGGGATTGGATATAAATGGGAAGAGTAAAGAGAAGCAATGCACTCAGCTGGATTTTTATGAGATATGTACTGGTCATGCTTGGATCATTAGTAGGTTTGGTGATTGTTGCTTGGCTGCTGCTGTACCTTTTGATTAGTGTGGGCTGTATCTATCCGGCGAATTATGCAGAGCAAAAGATTAATGAAGCATATGATACGATTTTACGTGCGGATAAAGTAACTGCTGAGATGATTCCTGCACTTTGTGATTATGTAATCTTTTCAGAGAATGGAGAGAAAATAGGTGGAGATCTGTCAGAACAATACGAACAGATAGCATGGAATGTTGCAAAGTACGGAAACGCATCCGGGAAATATTTTTATAAAGTAATTGTAAGGGAAAATGAATATGTTGTATTGCAATATCGCCTGACACCTCAATATCATTCAGCTTTTTTGAGGGAGCATTTTATAGGACCACAGAATGTGATGAGTATTATGTCTGTGATTGGAGCGGTAGCGATTATCATCATTCCGTCCATACGTTTTGGAAAAAGAATCAAAAAGCAGATGCAGCCTGTATTAGACGCAATCGGACAAATAAAGGATCAAAATCTGGAATATGAGACATCCTGTTCCGGTATCAAAGAGTTTGATGACTGTTTATCGGCAATCGATGATATGCGAGATGCATTGCGAGAATCTTTAGAAAAGCAGTGGAAAACAGAGCAGGAAAAGAAACAGCAGATGTCTGCTTTGGCGCATGATATTAAAACACCTCTTACGATTGTACGGGGAAATGCAGAACTACTTTCAGAGACTGAACTGACCACAGAACAGAAGAAAAATATCACTTATGTTTTGAACGGCACAACACAGATACAAAGTTATGTAAAACAG
The DNA here is from genome assembly GCA_041639455.1 of Pelosinus sp. Classification (GTDB taxonomy): domain Bacteria; phylum Bacillota; class Negativicutes; order DSM-13327; family DSM-13327; genus Pelosinus. The sequence continues at coordinate 3,880 of JBEQCC010000005.1, forward strand.
TTGATAGATGTCACAAAATCATGGAATTGCAGTGATGTTACCTATACAACGGTGAGGTTAGAAGATTTTTTCGCAGATATAAAGGAACAGGCACTCGGACTGGTAGAAATCTATCACCAGAAGATAGATTGGAAGGCGGAACAAAGTGATAAAAAGGTAACGATTGCTTATGATCCAATGTTCCGGGCCGTAATGAATGTGATTCAGAATGCAGTGGAGCATACAAAAGAAAATGGAATCATTTATATTGACGCAAAGGAGCAGGATGGCCGGCTGACATTCATTGTGGAGGATAGCGGATCAGGATTTACAAAAGAAGCATTATTGCATGGCACAGAGCAGTTTTTTATGGATGACACAAGTAGAAATGGCGAAGCCCATTATGGGATGGGACTATTTTTTGCAAAAACTGTGGCTGAAAAATATGGTGGAGGTATTAAACTTTCAA
>JBEQCC010000006.1:0-726 GCA_041639455.1 Pelosinus sp.
ATTAAACTTTCAAATTCTGAAAATACAGGTGGGGCGAGGGTAGAAATATTTTTCCTGAGTAGTCAAGAAACAAGCTAAATAGACCGCAATTAAGCTATGTAAAAGAAATTTTACATGCTTTTATCTAATATGTAAAAGCCTTTTGATAGACATTACTACTACGTTTGCTGTAATCTCATGGAAGAAGGAGGCATACAGAATTATGATAGCTGATAAAATTAAAAATGCTCGTACTATTCTTTATTACATAACTATCATTATAGTTGGGATTATATGCACATATAAGAAGAGAATAATATAACTTTTGTTATGATATCAAATGATTTTTTCATTTAATATAACATTGCATTGGATGAAAAAATGTGTTTGGAGATGAAAACATAATCGAATTGAAGGTTGACGATTCAAACATAAAAAGAGCTGGGTGGCATCTACCCAGCTCAATCTTCTACATGGAATACATCTTCCACCAGCATATTAAAGTACTTTGATATCTGCAGCATAAATTCGGCAGATGGGGTGCTGTCCCCACGTTCTATCCTGCCGACAGTTTTGGTGCTGTATCCGATAGCAGCGGCAAGGTCATCCTGGTAAATGCCTCGCTGTTCCCGGATTTCTCTGATATTATTGGTAACCGCCATAAAAATCCCTTCTTTCAGTTCTATAGATATTTTCTTATTGTCATTATGCAAAATAATGTGTCCGATAAAAAGGGCTTGCAATTTT
>JBEQCC010000007.1:0-1740 GCA_041639455.1 Pelosinus sp.
ATTATGCGACAATTAGGAATTTCATTGTATCCAAACCATGCAAGTGTATCAGAGAACGCAGCATATATTGAGCTTGCTGCAAAATATGGATTTAAAAGAATCTTTACTTGTTTAATATCCGTAGATAATCAGGATATTGAGCAAGCGGTAAAAGAATTTAAAATCTTGACTGCCTGTGCAAAGAAATATGATATGGAAGTGGTTGCTGATGTTGAGCCGGCAATATTTACAAAGTTTGGATCCTCTTATCAAAATTTATCCTTCTTTAAAGAGTTAGGTCTTGATGGCATACGTTTAGATTTGGGATTCAGCGGTATGGAAGAGGCATTTATGACTTTGAATCCTTATGGATTAAAAATAGAATTGAATGCCAGCAATGGAACTAAATATGTAGACAATATTGTTTCCTATCATCCCAATTTAGAAAATATTTTAGGCTGTCACAATTTCTACCCTCATGTTTATACTGGACTAGGATATGATCATTTCATAAAATGCAGCAAGCAATTCAAAGATTTGGGTATCAGAACAGCTGCTTTCGTAAACTCTAAAGATGCTTTATTTGGACCGTGGCCGGTGACTGAAGGGCTATGTACTTTAGAGATGCATAGAGAGCTGCCTATCGAAGTTCAAACCAAGCACCTGTTTGCTACAGGTGTAATTGATGATATCATTATCGCCAATGCTTTTGCTTCAGAAGAAGAACTAAAAAGATTGAGTGAAATTGACAAATATATGTTAGAATTTACGGTTGCTTTTTCTGATCATACTCCTAAATTAGAAAGAAAAATTGTATTAGAAGAATTCCACTTTAATCGAGGAGATGTATCAGAGTATGTCGTTAGATCAACCCAATCTAGAGTGAAATACAAAGGCTATGATTTTTCGCCCTTTCATACACCTGATATGAGTAAAGGTGATGTTTTAGTTGAATCTTCTCTCTATTCGAGATATGCAGGTGAATTGCAAATCGCCTTAAAACCAATGAAGAATAGTGGAAAAACAAATGTAGTAGGTAGAATAGTCGAAGAAGAAATTTTTCTACTAGACTATTTAGAACCGTGGATGAAATTTAAATTTGTCGAACGTAAATAAAAAGTTTGTAGGGGCACCTCTTAAGGGTGTTCCTTTTTTTACTAGATGGTCATACGAAGTATGGGGAAATAGTTTGAGTTAGTTAAAGGCTAGTGTGTAGAGAATACACTGTATATTTAAAGTTTACAAGCAGTGTGTAGCTCCCAGTACACACTGCTTGTACCTTGATTAAGGATTAATTCTTGATTGAAAGTTATCATAGTCCAGATAATTCACGGGTTGGGAGGTTTTCGTTTTCTATTATTTTTTAAGAAGAGTTTGGCATGCTTATTGCAATCTTAAGTGTACAGTTAGAAAAGTTTAAATAGTTGGAATATTTAAAAGAAATATTCCTTTAGAGTCACAGAATTTTCATGGTGTTGTAGGCACTGAAAACGGGGAATCTAGGGGCGAAAGGAGGTATATGCACATACCTGGCAACATCCCTGAGTAGGTGATAAACAATGGGCGCTTTTAGGAGAGAAATATTTAAGGAAACATGGAGACTTAGATAATACATCTTAGGTGCGCTCAATATAAGATGAAAACAATAATGTAAGGGGAGTAAGAGAAATGAATAAAAAATTTATTGCCAGCGTGGCAGCAGCTTGTGTATTGAGTGTAGGGACAGCATTTGCATCCACAAATCCATTTGCGGACGTTTCT
>JBEQCC010000008.1:0-1117 GCA_041639455.1 Pelosinus sp.
CATATGGTGCAGTAAAAAGTTTAGCGCAAGCGGGTATCATTGACGGTTATAGCGATGGCACCTTTAAAGGTGATAAGAACATTACCCGCTATGAAATGGCTCAACTCGTAGCTAAGGCAATGTATAGATCGGACAAGGCTAATATGGAACAAAAGGCTACTATTGAAAAATTATCTGCTGAATACAAAGATGAACTTGAAACCCTTGGTGTTCGTATAGGTAAAGTAGAAAAGAAAACTGCTGGCTTAAGTGATGTGAAGATGAGTGGGTGGCTTAGCAGCGAAAATACTGTGGGAACGGGTTACGATGATGCAGATCTTCATGAATATGCATTACACGCACGTGTAGGATTTGAAAAAAAGATTAATGACAAATTAAGTGGATTAGTGCAGTTTAGGACATTAAATTATTTTGATTCTGGTAGAAGCTCAAGTACCAACACTGGTGGTGATGTTGCTGTAGGTACTCGTTTAGCTTACCTGACTTACAAAGCTTCTCCTAATACTACTGTTACTGTTGGTAAAAATGCGTATTGGATGGCTGGTGGTCTTTTGATGGACGACTTTGTAACTGGCGTTAGCGTAGATACTAAATTGAGTGACAAGGTCAATTTAATGGTATTGGCTGGACGCTATAGTGCTGGTGGTTCAGATAGTGGTGCTATTTGGAAGAAACCTAATGCAGACGGTGATAATGGTGCTGTCCCCCGTGATAGTAAAACCAATCAAAATCGTATTTTAGGTGCTAGCGTAACGACTAATGTAGGCAGCGTAGATTTAGGAGCCCATTATTTAACTGGTAACAAAACGATTGACACTATTAACTGGAAGCCAATTGCTGGTTATAAAGATACTAAAATAATCGCAGGAACTGCTGGTTATACTTTCCCAGGTGGTGTTAATCTTTCTCTTGGTTATGCTAAAAATACTGCAGCAGATGATAATAATGCAACAACTAAAGTTCAACTGTTTAAAAATATAGGTGGTACTGATGTTATTGCTCAATACTGGGATCAAGGAAATAGAATGGATTGGGTTGCTGAAACTGGTAACCGTATGGCTTGGTGGGGTCATCAATACAATGGTAGTCTTAAAGGTTATCGTTTGATTTTAGAACG
>JBEQCC010000009.1:0-1505 GCA_041639455.1 Pelosinus sp.
TATGGAGGTGATTACATGGGAAAGGTATCCCCTAAAAGCAGCTATAAAAATATTAAAACGGCAGAGAAAAGTACAAAGTTCTTTATTGACAAACAGGCACCTAAAAAGCCAGTAAAAAAATAATAACAGCCCAAAACCTATCTTTTAGGTCAGGTATTGTTCAAAAACTCCTATAAAAATTCGTACACGAATTTTTATAGGAGTTTTTGAACAATCTTGCCGGTATGCTAGAGCGTGTCTATGAAGAGATGGGCAAAAATACTCTATATCTCTTGTTTAAAAAGCTTTTCTCAGTAAGGATGCATCCTAGGGCGTGTCTGAAAACTATCAAAACGGCCACTGACGGCGCTTTTTGCGCCATACTTCGTTAAAACTTTTTGAAATAAGAACCATTATTCCTGCGAAGTTTTGCCTCGTCTGGCGCAAAAATTACTCATCATCGACCATTCCGCTAGTTTTCAGACACACCCTAACAAAGATGTCTTCAAATGAACAACTCCTTATTCTTGGTACAATTGTTACTCCTATATTATATATCGTAGAAATCTTACATATCATAAAATAATGAGGATCAAACTAATAATGGCATTCCATATCGAAAAAAGAAAGGATTGACAGTAAAATACAACTATTTTATAATTCAGTTAACGAACGTTAACTTTGTGGAGTGATTGAGTTGAATACACTGTTTTCCCACGACGGCAAGAAAAAAGATCTTATAAAATCAGCATTGGATTTATTTGCAGTGAAAGGATATGATGGTGTTTCCGTAAGAGATATTGCCAAAACAGCAGGAGTCTCTGAAGCTGCCTTGTATAAGCACTTTAAAGGCAAAGAAGATTTAGCATTATATATCTTTAACGCCATTATCAAGAATTACTCTGAACGTCTGCTTGCCTTAAACGCTCAGCCTCTTAGTTCTATTGATAAGCTCTGCAAAATAGTCGATTATACCTATGATCTATACGAAATGTATCCTGCTGAAATTCGCTTTGCTCTGTTATCCCAATATTATTTCCGGGATTCTTTAAGTAACGAAATTAAGCCTCATTTGATCATGAAACGTATCGTAGAAGAAGGAATTTCCGCTGGAGATATCCAGAGACAAGATGTTTATTTGTGGATTGCAGTCTATTCAGGAGTCATGTTACAGCCCTTAGCTCAATATCCTTATTTTCATGAAAATCTGCCGGATATACAGACACTAAAAAATAACGTCATTGAAATCGTGCGTAATTTATTTTCAAGAGAGTAAAAGGTGAGCTATGGCTACTGCTAATATAAAGAATAAATGACAGGGAGCAAAAACAATGCTGAGATATTTATTGAGAATTCTACTTCGCTTACTCTTTAAAGCAAAAGTAATCGGCTTTAAGGATATGCGTTTTGACGGTCCTACAATTGTATTACCCAATCATGTATCCTTTTTAGATGCAGTATTCTTATATGCCTATTTGCCCAGCACCATTTGCTATGTAATTAATACAGATGTTGCAGAAAAACTG
>JBEQCC010000009.1:1515-3220 GCA_041639455.1 Pelosinus sp.
TCCTTTAAATCCTTACTCATTAAAGAAAATCCTGGCGGTATTAAAAGCAGGAAAGCCTTTAGTCATCTTCCCTGAGGGACGTATTACCCGTACAGGAAGTTTAATGAAGATTTATAGCGGCATCGGATTTATCGCCTTTCGGACCAATGCAGCAATTTATCCAGTGATCTTCTCCGGCTTAGAGTATTCGAAATTCTCACGAATTCAAGATAAAGTACGCTCAAAATGGTTCCCAGAAGTAATGATGTATGCTGACAAAGTCATTCATCTGGAATCCGGCGGGAGCAAAAGCATCCGACTGCAAAAACGGGAAATTGGCGATAAAATTCGTACCATTTTAGAAAATACCATGTTCAAAGCTAAAGAATATACGCAGATGGAAATCAATTTATTTAATGAATTATTGCTGGCAGGCAAGACTCACGGCATGAATAAGATGATGGCAGAGGATAGCAGCGGAAAGATTACCTATCGTAAAACCATTATCAGCAGCTATATCTTGGCAAGTGCATTTCGTACAGCTCTTGCATCAGACGAAAGAACTGGAGTCTTATTACCCAATTCAATCGGTCATGTTGTTACGCTGTTTGCCTTATGTTACGCAAATAAAACGCCTGCCATTTTAAACTTTAGCGCAGGTATACAAAACAATTTAGACTGTGGCGAAACAGCAGGAATCAAAACCATACTTACCTCTCGTACCTTTGTGGAAAAAGCTAATTTTCAGTCCTATGTCAACCAATTGGCTGCTAAATTTAATATCCTTTATCTTGAAGACTTGAAAAGTACCCTCTCGGGTATTGATAAACTATCAGGCTTGCTCAGCTATTTTGTAAGAAAAAAAGCATCTACCATTGGCAATAGAGAAATCATACTCTTTACCAGCGGCAGTGAAAGCAAGCCCAAAGGCGTTGTATTGGCCCATTCCAGTATCCGGGCGAACATTCATCAGATTTCCTGCGTAATCGATTATACCCACCGAGATAGAATGCTAAATGCTCTGCCGATGTTTCACTCTTTTGGCCTGACGGCAGGAACGCTGCTGCCTATTATGGAAGGAATGGAAGTATTCTTGTACCCCAGCCCTCTTCACTATAAAATCATTCCTGAAATTGCCTATGACCGAAATGTTACTATCTTGTTAGGAACGCCGACCTTTCTGATGGGATATGGGAGGTATGCTCATAACTATGACTTTTATAATGTACGATTTGTTTTGGCCGGCGGCGAAAAATTAAAAGAAGACGTGCGCAATCTGTGGAATGAGAAGTTTGGCATACGTATTTTTGAAGGTTACGGAACCACAGAAATGTCTCCAGTGCTTAGTTTCAATACTCCTATGTTTAATCGCCGCGGAACTGTCGGCAAAATGCTTCCAGGTATTGAATGGCAATTAGAAGCTGTCGAAGGCATTGAAGAAGGTGGAAACCTCTTTGTAAAAGGACCGAATGCCATGAAGGGCTACCTATTGCATGGAAAAGGCTTTGTACCTTCAGAAGAATGGTATAATTGCGGCGATATTGTTGCCATTGATAAAGAAGGTTTTATAACCATAAAATCACGCTTAAAACGCTTCGCGAAAATTTCCGGCGAGATGATTAGCCTGGACGCTGTTGAAAAAGTTGCCGAAAGCTGCTTTACTACTGATAAAAATGCAGCAATCAATATTTCAGATACAAAAAAAGGTGAAAAGATCATTTTGTAC
>JBEQCC010000010.1:0-13595 GCA_041639455.1 Pelosinus sp.
GCGGTTTATTTTGATAACACTTGTATATTGACTTTAGATTAGGACAAAAATATGGAATGTCTATAGTGAGAGGAGAGATTTTTTATGCAAATAAAACGTGTTGATTCAACTATTAATACAAATAAACTGCAAGAGTCGAAGGAATTCTATATGAAGCATTTTGATTTTCAATTAGTATATGAAAGTGACTGGTACATAGAATTAATTGCAAAGGACTTGCCGACAAACGGTATTAGCTTTACATTACCTCAAAGAGAAGAAGGCGAGTTTTTTAATGGAAAGGGTTTAATTATCTCCTTCCAGGTGGATGATGTAGACGCTGAATATAAGCGTCTAAAGGAAGAAGGCGTTATTATATACCAAGAGATGCAGGATAAGCATTGGGGTGAAAGAAGCTTTGTAGTCAATGACCCAAATGGTATTCATCTCTACATTTATACACCGATTTCCCCAACACCCGAATACCAAAAGATTTATGACTCTTTTAAACAAGAGTAAAGAGTTTAGAAAGCAGCCGTTTTGAAAAGTGGCTGCTTTTTAATATTCCGAATTTATAAATTTTAAGTACGAAAGTACCATCAATTTGCCATGACAAAACACAAAGGTGCATTCTCTTCTTTTGTGTTTCAAACGTGTTATGTTTTAAAGGCATGTCAGTATTTTTCTATTTCATAATCACTAAAATGAGTACAAATGAATGATTAGAAAAATTTAACAAGCAGTATAGGAAAACCCAAATAAATGTCGAAGATTATGTAATAATGATTCTTTTTATTTCGAAAATTTGCTAAATTTGAAGTTATTGATGTCTTTTTATGTCAATTATGAAGATGCTGAATCAGGAGTGAGTATGATGAATAGAGAATATATACCGAAAAGTCCATTGGGTATTGCAGTTACCTATATTTTCTTAGGCAGTGTATGGGTAATGTTTTCGGATGGCATGATTGAGCAGATGTTTAATGATATAAGAATCATCACTGCTTTATCCATATCAAAGGGCTGGTTTTTTATTTTATGTACGGGGTGGTTACTCTATCGTCTTATTAAGCAGTCTCAGAAAACATTAATGACACAAAACATTGCTCTTGAGGTTTTAGGAGAAGAACGTTTAGCGTCAGAAGAAGAATTGCGGCAGCAGCTAGATGAACTACTTAGCCGTGAAGAGGAAATTCGCAGACAAAACTTAGTACTGGTTTCACTGAATGAAACTGCTTTGGGGCTTATGAACCGTTTGAATTCAAAGGAGTTATTACGGGATATCGTTGTAAGTGCAGCGAAACTTATTAATACGCCTCATGGATATGTATGTTTAATTGATGAAGAACAGGGAGTTTGCAGAAGGCTGATTGGTACAGGTGCCTATGAAGGGGAAACTGACCGCCTGGATAAGTTGACGGATGGTCTGGTTGGGGAAGTGTACAGGATTGGGAAACTTAAAGTGGTTGATGATTATAGTACATGGAAGAAACGGTTTACAGACCCCTATTTTGACAACATGCATTGCACGGTACAGGTGCCTTTTAAGTCAGAAGGAAAAGTATTTGGTACATTAGGTTTGTCCTTTGCTGAGTCAGAAAGGAAGTTTACGGTAAGTGAACTCGATTTATTAACACGTTTTGCTGAATTAGCTTCGATCGCTCTTGATAATGCCAATTTATTTACTACTTATAAAACTGAGCTTATAGAACGCAGAGAGACCCAAAAAGCCTTGCAGATTTCTCAAGCCAATTATCGGGCGATATTTGATGCGGCCAGTGATGGAATTATTGTTCATGATGCTGCTACAGGAGAAATTATCGATAGTAATCAAAAAGTTGAAGAATTGTATGGTTTTTCTCGTGAGGAAATGATTTCACGAGGTTTAGACGGACTGGGCAATTATCAATTACCCTATAGTGGGAATGATGCCTTAGAATGGATTCATCGGGCTGCTGCGGGAAAATCCCAGCTTTTTGAATGGATGATTCAAAGGAAAAACGGAGAAAATATCTGGGTGGAAATTAATTTGAAAAATGCTGAAATTGCTGGAAGGCAGTGTATATTAGCTGTGATCCGTGATATTCGAAGACGAAAGCGAAGAGAAATCGAGCTTCATAAAATTCAGAGTAACAATCAGGCACTGATTAATGCCATTCCGGATAATATGTTTCTTATACGATGTGACAGTATTATAATGGATTGCAAAATAAATAGTCCCCATTTGTACTATTTATGCTCCGATAAAATTATTGGGGAAAGTGTTTTTCAAGTCTTTCAGCCAAACCTTGCCGAACAGACTATGGACGCAATTGTGGAAGCGATTGCGCGTGGAAAGCTGCAAATCTATGAATTTCAAATGACAAAGAACCAAAATCAATATTATTTCGAAGCACGGATTGTACCAAGTGGTGACGAGGAAGTTCTGGCGATTGTTCGTGATGTAACGGATCGAAGGCAAATCGAGGAAAAACTGGCTTATTTGAGCCATCATGATGTAATGACTGGTTTATACAATCGGACCTATTTCGAAGAAGAAATGAGAAGAATGGGTGTTATACGCAATGTAGCTGCAGGGATTATCATTTGTGATTTAGACGGCTTAAAACTTGTGAATGATACGTTAGGTCATAGTATGGGAGATGAAGTTCTGAAAGCCGCCGCTGACGTTCTTAAAAAGGCATTTCGTCCACAGGATTTAATTGCGCGAATTGGCGGGGATGAATTTGCCGTACTGCTTCCTTCTAATTCCCGATCTGCTTTTAAAATTGCTTGCTCTCGTATTCATAAATTAATCGGAGAGTACAATGGTAATAGACCCATTGTACCTCTTAGCTTATCCATCGGATTTGCTGTAACCAAAGAAACTCCTACGGATATGAATGCTTTGTTTAAAGAAGCAGATAACTATATGTACAGAGAAAAACTGCAGCGTCATCAACGTAACAAACATACAATTGTTCAAGCATTAATGAATGCCTTGGAGGCTCGAGACTTTATTACAGATGGGCATGGCGAACGCATGAAAGAATTAATTGTGTCTTTGGCAAATGTCGCAGGCTTACCTAAGCAAAGGCTTGCAGATCTTCGCCTTTTTGCTCAATATCATGACTTGGGGAAAGTTGGAATCTCTGATGAGATTTTATTTAAACCGTGTCCTTTGACGACAGAAGAGTTTACAATTATGAAACAGCATTCAGAAATTGGTTATCGTATCGCTCAAGCCACTCCAGATTTAGAGCCGATTTCGGAGTGGATACTAAAGCATCATGAAAGGTGGGATGGAGCAGGATACCCTTTGGGTATTGAAGGTGATGAAATTCCTGTGGAATGTCGGATTTTATCCATTGTAGATTCTTATGATGCGATGACCAACGAGCGCCCTCAACGCAAAGCAATGAGTCATGATGCTGCAGTCGCCGAACTGCGCAAATGCGCAGGCAGTCAATTTGATCCTCATTTAGTGGAGTTGTTTATACAATCACTAGTTTGAAAAAGATATTTTGAAACGCGAAGAAAATGAAGATTATAAAAGAACCATCATGATATCCTTTTGTGTTCTTCGCATTCCTTCGGATTTTCGTGTTTCGTTGCTTTTTTCTTTCTGATTTATAAAACATAAAGATTATTTTTATCGATGTAGCGATGCAGCTGCATCGCTATTTATTTTATTAAAATAAAATAAATCAAGACAGGAATATGATAGGAATATGTCCAATATAGAAAAGGTAAAAATTTACAATTTGATAAGTCTGCTCATAAAAAAAGTCATATTAGGAAATGGTCGCGCATAGTATAGGAAATGGGCTGCATGAGTTTTTGTGGCATGGGTAGAAAACGAATGGGGGATTTATGTTATGCGTAAAAAGGAATGTATTGCTATGATTTTAGCAGGTGGGCAGGGAAGCAGGCTGGGGAGTTTGACACGCAATATTGCAAAGCCAGCCATGCCTTTTGGCGGTAAGTATCGTATTATCGATTTTCCTTTGAGCAATTGCCACAACTCTGGAATTGATACGGTGGGAGTGTTGACTCAGTATCGTCCGTTGGCTTTGCACAGCTATATCGGAATCGGTAGTCCATGGGACTTGGACCGCAGAGATGGCGGGGTGTATGTTTTGCCTCCTTATGCCCAGGAAGGTGGTGCAGAATGGTATAAAGGGACAGCAGATGCAATTTATCAAAATTTAAATTTTATTGATATGATCAACCCTAACTATGTATTGGTTTTATCAGGTGATCATATTTACAACATGGATTATTCACTAATGCTGGATCGCCATAAGAAACAAAGAGCAGAAGCTACAATATCGGTGATTGAAGTACCTTGGCATGAGACCTCACGCTTTGGCATTATGAGTACGGATGAACAGGGCAGAATTACAGAATTTATTGAAAAACCTAAAGAAGCGAACAGTAATTTGGCCTCCATGGGTATTTACATTTTTAACTGGCGTTTATTGAGAAAGTGTTTGGAAGACGACCGCAAAAATGCCCTTTCCAGTCATGATTTCGGCAAAGATATCATTCCTAAATTATTGATGGATGGTCATCGTTTATTTGCATATTATTTTAAAGGATATTGGAAGGATGTAGGCACAGTAGAAAGCTTTTGGGAAGCGAATATGGATTTATTGGCGGATGAACCAGAACTGGACTTACATAATCCTAATTGGCGGGTTTATTCTGTAAATCCTACCAGACCGCCTCATTATGTTGGCACTACGGCAAAGATCACTCGTTCTTTGGTGAGTGAAGGCTGCTCAATTTTAGGCGAGGTGGAACGTTCTGTAATTTTTCCTGGTGTACATATTGAGGAAGGGGCTATAATTAAGGATTCCATTGTTATGCCCTATGTTACTATTGGTAGAGATGCGCAGATTTATCGGGGGATTATCGGACGAAAAAGCTTAATTGAAGAGGGCGCTTTGATTGGTTCCATCAATCACGAGGGGATATGTGTTATTGAAGAAAACATCGTCATACCTAGTGATGCTCAAATTCTAGAGAATCATATGATAAGTAAACAAAAACAGGTGGGATAAGATGCAAAACGTTATGGGAATTATTAATTTGAATCTTGGTCAGGATCTTTTAAAAGAGCTAACTATGGGAAGACCATTGGCGGCTCTTCCTTTTGGCGGCAGGTATCGGTTAATTGATTTTATTTTGTCCAATATGGTGAATTCAGGAATGCAAAATGTAGGGATTTTAGTGCAAGATAAATACCGGGCATTAATGGATCATTTACGTTCAGGGAAGGAATGGGATTTAGCCCGAAAAAGAGACGGGTTATTTATTTTACCTCCTAGTCCTAATCCGTGTTCATCCGGAGGATGCCGGGGGAGTGTAGAAAATTTTTATAATAATTTAGACTACATTGAAAGCAGCAGGCAAGAGTATATGCTGATTGCCGGCAGTCATATTGTCTGCAACCTGAATTATCGTAAGGCTTTTAAGTTTCATAAAGATATGAATGCAGACATTACAATCTTATACAAGGAATATGATGCAGAGGATGAGCTTGCCCAATATACTATCCTGAATTGTCAGCCTGACGGTCGAATTAGCGACATGGGCAGCCAATCATCTAGAATTGCATCCCGTAAAGTTTCCATGGAAATGTATCTGATTGAAAAAGGGTTATTGGTAGAGTTGATCAAAGACTGCCAGGCACGAGGCGGCTGGGATTTTGTAAAGGATGTTTTAATTAAAAATATAGATAAACTAAAGATGTTTGGCTATGCTTATAAGGGATATGCGGCCAGGATTGATTCCATAAAAAATTATTATCGTCATAATATGGATTTGCTTAAGCCGGAAAAATGGGAAGAATTATTTTTTAAATCAGGACTTGTGTACACGAAAGTAAAAGATGAAGCCCCGGTCAAGTACAAGGAAAATGCCAGAGCCTTTAATACTATGATTGCCAATGGCTGCATCATTGAGGGACGTGTGGAAAACAGTATATTGTTTCGCGGTGTCAAAGTACATAAAGGTGCATATATTAAGGATAGTATTATTATGCAAAAATGTGAAATAGCTGAAAATGCAATTATTGAAAATGTAATCTGTGATAAAAATGTTTGTATTACCCAAGGAAAATGGTTAAAAGGAGAGAAAAACTATCCTCTGGTAGTGGCAAAGGGAACCGTCGTATAAGTACAGAGGAGTGAGCAAAAGATTATCCTTCAGAATTAGTCATTTTCAGGAGGTTTTTTTTGTTGATGGATAAAGAGGGATTTAAAGAAGCGTATAGCAAAAAGTTGCAAGCCCTGCATGGCAAAAGTCTTGAAGAATCCAGTATTCACGATCAGTATATAGCGTTGGGGAGCCTGATGCGGGATTATATCAGTCCAAATTGGATAAAGACCAATCGGCAGTATAAGGTCAACGGCGATAAACAGATTTATTATTTTTCAATTGAATTTTTATTAGGTAAATTGCTGGAGATGAACCTGCTCAATCTAGGAGTGAAAGAGGTTTGCCAGACTGGACTTGCAGAACTGGGGATTGATTTATCTGTATTATTGCAGGAAGAGCCGGATGCAGGACTTGGCAATGGGGGGCTTGGGAGACTTGCTGCTTGTTTTTTAGATTCTATGGCAGCCTTATCACTTCCGGGGCATGGCTGCGGGATTCGATATACCTATGGATTATTTGAGCAGAAAATAGTAAAGAATTATCAAGTGGAGTTACCGGATAACTGGTTAAAGGATGGTTATATATGGGAATACCGTAAAACAGATAAAGCAATAGAAGTTGCTTTTGGCGGTCATGTAAGAAGCGTAGTAAAAGCAGATGGCAGAACCTATTATGTTCATGAAAATGCGGAAGTGATATTAGCGGTTCCTTATGATATTCCTATGATTGGATACCAAAATAATACGGTCAATACTCTTAGGTTATGGAGTGCGGAGTTAGCAAATAACGATTGCTATTTTACATTCCATAATCGGAATGACTTCTTAAAAGCCATAGAATATAAGAACTCAGTGGAACGAATTTCTAAGTATTTATATCCCGATGATACTCACGCTGAAGGCCGCCTGCTGCGATTAAAACAGGAATATTTTTTTGTTTCAGCCGGATTACAAAGTATTTTGAAAGGATTTAAGTCTGTTAATCATAAGATTAAACTATTTCCTGATAAAATTGGCGTACACATTAATGATACGCATCCAGCCTTAGCTGTTCCGGAATTGATGCGAATCCTAATTGATGAGGAGAATCTCGGTTGGGATGAGGCTTGGCAGATTACCACTAAGACCATATCCTATACCAATCATACTGTGTTGCCTGAGGCTCTTGAAACCTGGTCCGTAGAGATGTTTCAAAACTTGCTGCCCCGGATTTATATGATAATCGAAGAAATCAATCAGCGCTTCTGTAAGGAACTGTGGGAACAATATCCTGGACAGTGGGGACGTATTAGAGATATGGCGGTGATTGCTGATGGTGTAATACACATGGCACGTCTGGCGGTAGTAGGCTGTCATAGCGTTAATGGGGTGGCGAAGCTGCATTCTGAGATTTTGCAGCAATATCTGATGCATAATTTTTATCAGTATGATCCTGCTAAATTTCATAATAAAACCAACGGTATTACTCACCGTCGTTGGCTGCTAAAAGCCAATCCGCTGCTTACGGATTTAATTAATAATACAATCGGAACCCACTGGATTGCTGATCCAAAGGAATTGCTGCTGCTGCGTAAATATTCCCAAGATACTGTTTTTAAAGAACAATTAGGGACCATAAAGCTTAAGAATAAAATAAAGCTGGTTGATCATATTTACAGTCATTATGGGATAGCTGTGAATCTTCATTCTATTTTTGATATACAAATCAAACGGATTCATGCTTATAAACGTCAAATATTAAATGTATTGCATATTATGCATCTATATAACGAATTAAAGACGAATCCTCAATTAGATATGGTGCCACGCACTTTTATTTTCGCCGGAAAGGCTGCACCAGGCTATTATATAGCCAAGCAGACAGTCAAATTAATTAATATTCTAGGATCTGTCATTAATCATGACAAAACAATACAAGATAAACTAAAAGTAGTTTTCATGGAGAATTATAGTGTCTCCTTAGGGGAAATGCTGTTTCCTGCAGCCGATGTGAGTGAACAAATTTCTACTGCCAGCAAAGAAGCTTCCGGAACCGGAAATATGAAGTTTATGATGAATGGAGCGGTTACAATTGGAACATTAGATGGTGCTAACATTGAGATCAAAGAGGCAGTTGGCTCGGAAAATATTATTATTTTTGGTCTTACAGCCCAGCAAGCTCTTGATTACTATAAGCATGGAGGCTACAATGCCTGGGATGTCTATAATGAAGATATGCGGATCAAAAAGGTAATTGAGCAGCTGGTGAATGGGTATCTGCCCGATGAAAAAGAAGAATTTAGGCCCCTGTATGATTACTTACTGCGTAATAATGATGAATTCTTTGTTTTAAAGGATTTTGCAGCTTATGCTGATGCTCAGCAACGGTTAAATGATAAGTTTCGCCAGAGACAGCATTGGCAGTCTATGTGCCTGGAAAATATCGCTCATTCTGGTTTGTTTTCCAGTGATAAAACAATACGGGAATATGCTGCAGAAACCTGGCATCTGGGAGAGTCAACGATAAGAAGATGAAACGGCAGCGAGAGTATACTTATGCATAAAGTATGCTCTCGTTTTATAATGCGCTCACGAAATATTATAATGATACCAGCATCAATTTACACAAAAATGCAAAAATTTCCTTAGAAAAAAGAAGGTTTTTTCCGGACGAATGGACAAGTATTACGGTAAGAGAAATCATATAATTTTTTTACAAAAGAACAAGATTATCCAATACTATTACATATAAATATTGTAATTTTGAATAAGGGGGACAGGCTGCATGTTAATGAATAAAGATGAATTCAAAGCCATTTTTGTAAACAATCTGCAAACGATGTTTGGTAAAGGGATTGAGGAAGCGTCTATTAATAATAAATATATGGCCCTAAGCCGAGTTATTCGTGATTGCATTAGTAAGAATTGGATAGAGACGAATAAAGAGTATAGTGAGACAGGTGTAAAGCAGGTTTACTACTTTTCCATGGAATTTTTACTGGGAAAAGCACTGGATATGCACTTAGTCAATGGCGGAGTCAAGGAAATCTATCAAGAGGCCCTGAAAGAGCTGGGGATTGACTTAAACGAACTGGAGAAGCAAGAAGCAGATCCCGGTCTGGGGAATGGTGGATTAGGTCGTTTAGCAGCCTGCTTTATGGAGTCTATGGCAGCTGTTGGAATACCGGGACATGGCTGCGGTATCCGCTATACTTATGGTTTATTCGAGCAAAAGATTGTAGATCATAATCAAGTGGAATTGCCCGACAATTGGCTCCAGGATGGATATCCCTGGGAATTTCGTAAAGCAGATAAAGCGGTTGAGGTCAAATTTGGCGGCACCATTAACAGTAGCCAGCAAGAAGGGCGATGGGTATTTACTCATGAAAATTATGAGGCTGTATTGGCAGTCCCTTATGATGTTCCTCTTGCTGGTTATCATAATAATACAGTGAATACGCTGCGGCTGTGGAATGCAGAATCGTTGCATGACAGTTTTGATTTTGCCTCCTTTAATCGGGGTGAATATTTGGAAGCAATGGAGTACCGATCCTCCGTTGGTTTAATATCAAAAATATTATATCCTCAGGATAATTTTTATGAAGGACGTCTCTTGCGCTTAAAGCAGCAGTACTTCTTTGTTTCGGCTGGACTGCAGAGTATCATTCGGCGTTACAAGAAGAGGTATAGCTCCATTAAGCAACTGCCGAAAAGAGTGGCTGTTCATATTAATGATACCCATCCGGCCGTTGCTGTACCTGAACTGATGCGTTTATTGATGGATCAGGAGGAATTATCTTGGGATGACGCCTGGAAAATTACTACGGAAACTATTTCCTATACCAATCATACCATTATGCCGGAAGCCTTAGAAACATGGCCAGTTGAGATGTTTAAGTCGCTGCTTCCAAGGATGTACATGATTGTACATGAAATTAATGAACGCGTGTGCCGCAGCTTATGGGATGCCTATCCGGGAGACTGGGAGCGAATCCGAAGTATGGCAGTGATTGCCGATAATATGGTGCATATGGCCAGGCTTGCTGTAGTCGGCAGCCATAGTGTAAATGGTGTTGCTCAAATACATACGGACATATTAAAAGAACACATTATGTCAAACTTCCATAAATTTTATCCTAAAAAGTTTAATAATAAAACAAACGGCATTACTCATCGGCGATGGCTGTTAAAAGCCAATCCTGAGCTTGCAGGGATTATAACCGATTGTATTGGAGCAGACTGGATCACTGACCCTCAGAATCTAGAGGAATTTGGGAGATTTGCCACGGATAAGATCATACAAGAAAAAGTTCGGAAAGTGAAACACAATAATAAAAAGATATTAGCAAAGTATATTAAGGAAAAAACAGGTGTTATTGTAGATGCCCGTTCGATCTTTGATGTTCATATTAAACGCATTCATTCTTACAAGCGTCAAATACTTAATATCTTTCACATTATGGATTTATATAATCGATTAAAGGAAAATCCCTCTTTAGCGATTACGCCTCGGACCTTTATCTTCGCCGGTAAAGCGGCCCCGGGTTATTATATTGCAAAACAGACGATTAAATTGATTAGTGTTTTGGCTTCACTAATCAATAAGGATAAGGATATTAAAGGAAAATTGAAAGTCATCTTTTTAGAAAATTATAGTGTGTCATTAGGAGAACTGCTGTTTCCAGCAGCCGATGTGAGTGAGCAGATATCAACAGCCAGTAAAGAAGCTTCAGGGACAGGTAATATGAAGTTTATGCTGAATGGAGCGGTAACCATTGGAACGCTGGATGGAGCAAATGTGGAAATCCATGATGCAGTGGGCGATGATAATATCTTTATTTTCGGGCTGACCAGTCAACAGGTGTTTGATTACTATAATCACGGCGGCTATGATGCTTGGCAGGTGTACAACAGTGATATTCGGATTAAGACGGTTTTAGAACAATTGGTTAACGGCTTTTTGCCCTATCAGAGAGAGGAGTTTAGACCTTTGTATAATTCCTTACTTGCCGATAATGATGAATTTTTTGTCTTACGAGATTTTGATGCCTATGCAAAGGCGCAGGTCGAATTAGACAAACGCTATAAACAAAAAAATAAATGGATCGAAATGAGCATTCATAACATTGCGCAAGCAGGTATTTTCTCAAGTGATCGCACCATTTGTGAATATGCCCGCGATATTTGGCACACAAAACCTGTAGTCATTACCAAACCATAGTCTGTGAAGAATGATAGGGGGAGGTATTATATGGCAGTTCCTATTTCACCAATCAGTCAAGAGGATTTATATCTGTTTCATGAAGGCAGTAACTTTCGGAGCTATCAGTTGCTGGGGGCTCATGTTCTCACTGAGAATGGCAAACGAGGTGTACGCTTTGCGGTATGGGCACCAAATGCTAAGGGCGTACGAGTTGTCGGAGATTTTAATGCCTGGCAGGGCGAGGATCATAAAATGAATCGCGTAGGTGAATCAGGTGTATGGCTGTTGTTTATACCCGGTTTAACGGCAGGAAATATCTATAAATATGAAATTGTGACTGCTGGCGGACAGATGCATATGAAGGCAGATCCTTATGCTTTCTATTCTCAGCTTCGTCCGGAAACCGCTTCGGTGGTCTATAATTTAAATGGTTATGAATGGAAAGATACAAGATGGCAGTCAAGGAAGTCGCAGCCTGTAAATCAGCAGCCTCTATTGATTTATGAGGTGCATTTAGGATCGTGGCGGCGAGGTACAGACAACGCTGTGCTGACATATCGTGAGTTGGCAGAGCTTCTTCCGCAATATGCGTCTGCCATGGGTTATACGCACCTTGAGATCATGCCGGTTGCCGAACATCCTTTTGATGGATCCTGGGGCTATCAAGCGACAGGATATTATGCCATTACCAGTCGTTATGGCACACCAGAAGATTTTATGTATCTGGTTGATGTATGTCATGAATATGAAATCGGTGTGATTGTAGACTGGGTACCAGGGCATTTTTGCAAAGATGATCATGGACTTAGGCAGTTTGATGGTACTGCATTATACGAGTATGCTGCTGCCCAGCGGGCAGAGAATAAAGGCTGGGGTACTGCCAATTTTGATTTAGGCCGCACGGAAGTACTGAGTTTTCTTATATCCAATGCTATATTCTGGCTGGATGTTTATCATATTGACGGTATCCGGGTGGATGCGGTTTCGAACATCTTATATTTAAATTATGGCAGAGAAGCTGGGGATTGGACGCCCAATCAATATGGGGGTGATGGCAATCTGGAAGGAGCGGCTTTTTTGCGCAAGCTAAATGAAGTCGTATTTGCTCAGCGACCTAATGTGCTCATGATGGCGGAAGAGTCAACTTCTTGGCCCATGGTATCTTGGCCGACCTACAGCGGTGGCTTGGGTTTTAATTTCAAATGGAATATGGGCTGGATGAATGATATGCTGCGATATATGGAAATTGACCCAGTTCATCGCAAATGGAATCATCACCTGTTAACTTTTTCATTTATGTATGCTTTTTCAGAAAATTTCATTCTGCCTTTATCTCATGATGAAGTGGTTCATGGAAAGAAATCAATGCTCAATAAAATGCCTGGTGACTATTGGCAGAAATTTGCCAATCTGCGCGCTTTTTATGGTTATTGGATGGCGCATCCAGGAAAAAAATTATTATTTATGGGCAGTGAGTTTGGGCAATTCATTGAGTGGCAGGATCATGAGAGTTTGGACTGGCACTTAGTGGAATCCCCTATGCATAAAAAGCTGCAGGAGTATTGCCGCAGGCTAAATCACTTTTATCAAAAGGAACGATCTTTGTGGAGTGTAGATGACAATTGGCAAGGATTTGAATGGATTGACTGCAGCGACTACACGCAAAGTGTGATTTGTTTTATGCGCAAGACTGCTAGTCCAGAAGAAACGTTACTTGTAGTGTGTAATTTTACACCTAACGTATATCAGGCTTATCGAATTGGCGTGCCTGCTGCCGGAGCGTACCTGGAGATCTTTAATAGTGATTGGGAGGAGTTCGGAGGATCAGGGCAAAAGAATATAGGAATATTAGCAGCAGAAGAGACGGCTTGGCATAATCATTCTTACTCCTTAGCGATCACCCTTCCGCCTTTAGCTACTATTTATCTAAAAAGGGCTAAGAAATGAGCGGAAGGTAGCGTCCTAAATAAACATAAAGATGTTGGAATAGAAGCTATGAAAGACTTTTAATAGTAGGGGGCGTTATTATGCACAAAAAAGCATGTGTAGCTATGTTATTAGCAGGTGGACAAGGAAGCCGTCTTGGTATTTTGACACAGAAGTTAGCCAAACCGGCAGTTCCCTTTGGCGGTAAGTACCGTATTATTGATTTTCCTTTAAGCAATTGTAATAACTCGGGAATTGACACGGTTGGTGTGCTTACCCAGTACAAGCCTTTGGCCTTAAATAGTTATATCGGCATTGGCAGTGCATGGGATTTGGATCGAATGAACGGCGGTGTGTTTGTACTT
>JBEQCC010000011.1:0-16180 GCA_041639455.1 Pelosinus sp.
AAGTTGTATCCATACCAGTGATCCTTACCGGAGGGATTACTGAGGCACAAGCTGCAGAGGAGCTGTTGGCTGAAGGAAAAGCCGATTTGATTGGTGTGGGTCGGGCCGTACTGAACGATTCTCATTGGGCACAGCAGGCTGTAAATAGCCTTTCATAAATACATCGAGTATCAGAAAAGATGATCCTGCAAAGCTTTGCAGGATCTCTTTTTTGTAGCATCAGTTATAAGTTTAGGCAACGTTGAACACAGAGGTTGCGAGAGTGCACAGAGTTTTTTTGTAGCTCGGTTCATTTTATCTGTATTAGGGTGTGTCTGAAAACTAGCGGAATGATCAATGACGAGTGATTTTTGTGCCAGACGAGGCAAAACTTCGCAGGAATAATGGTTCTTATTTCAAGAAGTTTTAACGAAGTATGGTGCAAAAAGCGTCGTCAGTGGCCGTTTTGATAGTTTCCAGACACGCCCTAGGTATGTGAAGTGTTTTTCTTATTGTAAAATCGCATTTACTATCATATTTTCTTACGAATGGTAGTACTATTAATAAGCGGCTGTCATAAGGACAACGGCATTTAGCTTAGAAAAGAAATATAAGGAGTGAGGACAAATGACAGTACCCGATACAATGGAGGGGGCCTATATCTTAAGTGTAATTGATTTTCTCTTAAGCTTTGTAATTATCTGGGGTATGAGTCTGGTATTATATATTTTCCCGTATTTAAATAAACTGGGACACCTGGATGATAGTAAATTAAGAGGCGGGCATTAAGAACGAATTTGGTTGAAGATATATTAGGGGGAACATACATGTTTCAGCAAATCCTATCTCTCATGGTAAATATTGCAGAACAGACTGGACTGGCCCAAATTTGGTGGGGCAATATTTTTATGATCTTTGTAGGTGCGATACTTGTCTACTTAGCTCTTTATCGAAAATATGAGCCCTTTTTGTTACTGGGAATTGGATTTTCGTGTATTGTTGCCAACGTCCCAGGATCAGACCTTACTCAGCCTGGAGGATTGTTTTATTATGCGTATCAGGGGGTAGAACTGGTCATTATACCGCCTCTTATTTTTTTAGGCGTAGGTGCAATGACTGATTTTGGTCCCATGATCGCAAATCCCAGTTTAATGATTCTTGGCGCAGCCGCTCATTTAGGAATTTTTATTGCTCTGATTGGTGCAAAAGCACTTGGCTTTACTTTAGCTGAAGCTGGTGCAATTGGCATTATTGGTGGCGCTGACGGTCCTATGGCGATCTTTGTTACGATGAAGCTTGCGCCCCATTTGCTGCCGCAAATTGCTGTGGCTGCCTATTCCTATATGGCTTTGATGCCCCTTATTCAGCCGCCCATCATGAAATTGTTGACTTCCCCGGCAGAGCGGCAGATTGTTATGGTGCAGAGCCGCAAGGTGAGTCGCCTGGAGAAAATCTGTTTTCCTTTCGTTATGGCGATCATTGTGAATTTGTTGCTGCCGCCAGTTGCTCCATTGATCACGATGCTCATGCTGGGCAATATGCTGCGCGAAGTATTATTGGTTGACCGTTTGGCAAGTACGGCAGCCAATGACTTAATGAATGTAATTACCATTACGTTGACGGTAGCTGTCGGGTCAACCATGGAGGCGGATAAATTCTTAAATATAAAAACCCTGCAGATTATTGTCCTTGGATTAATTGCCTTTATCGGAGGGACTGCCTCAGGGGTAATTTGTGCTAAAATTATGAATTGGTTCAGCGGTGGAAAGATCAATCCACTGATCGGCTCTGCGGGCATTGCTTCCGTTCCCATTGCAGCCCGGGTCTCTCACGTGGTAGGCTTACAAGAAAACCCTTATAATTTTTTAATCATGCATGCGATGGGGCCAAATCTTGCAGGTGTTTTTGGTACAGCGATATCTGGAGGCATTATGTTAGCGCTTATTGGCGTTAAGTAAGGAAGCTTTCTGAAATTAAAGGCAGGTGGAAATCATAAACACAACAGCGTTTGTTTTGGCATTGGTGGTAACTTTAGGCTACTATTTCTTCTCTGCATATAGAGAAAAAAGATAAAGGAGCGGTATAGATGATGTGGCTGATTTTAGCCATTTTTGTAATCGGTGTGATTGTAATATTGCAAAAGAATAGGTCACAGAAAGAAATTGTCATGCAGCAGAATCATGGGCAGCATGGAATCCTAACAGTATCTGCTAGTACTGATGCAGATATGGAGGATGAGTATATCATTGCCGCTATTACAGCAGCCATTCATGAATTTACTGGCTCAGGAGAATTTGAAGTGGTGAGGATTAAGCCGACTGCGCAAAATTGGATATTAACGGGTCGGCAAAATTTACTTATAAATCATTAAGGTATGGAAAGGGGACAGAACCCATAAGTATTGGAGGAGGCACATGATGAACTACACGATATTGGTGAATGGAAGATCCTATGATGTTACTGTACAGAAAAAAAAGACGCCTGCTGACACATTGGTGAGTACTGGTAAAACCACTGCTCCTATTCCAGCAGCCCAGCCAACTTTGCCGGCTGGCGGTGAAAGCGAAAAGGTTACAGCGCCAATGCCAGGTAAGATCATTGAAATACACGTACGTCCGGGAGAACGTGTTAAGAAAGGGCAATCCTTATTAATTATGGAAGCAATGAAAATGCATAATCCGATTCTTGCGGCGAATGATGGTACCATTAATAAGTTATTTGTCAAAGTGAATGATTCGGTGCAAAGTGGTCAGCCCTTACTATCTATTGGAACATAATAACAAAAATCGCTCCGAGGCATTAGCTAAAGAGCGGTTTTTTATAAGTTATGGAAACATTGAAACACAAAGGTCACAAGATGCGCAAAGAACACAAAGACGTGTTTATTTCATTCCTTTGTGTTCTCTGTGTCCGTGTAAGCAGCTTTGTGTCTTTGTGTTTCAAACGTCTATGTTTTAAAGAATGGAAAGCGTTTTTTTAATCTTTGGTGCCCGTTTATCCTGTTAGGACAACCGATTATTGATACGCTGATCTGCTTTTTCAAAAAGACGCTTGCGATTAACGACAGCCCGCTGGTGGCGCCCACGACCAACTTCACCATAATCATCAGAAGCTACGATATCAAATACCAGATTTTCGCCGTTAATTTCAACAAGGGTCGATTTTACCCGCAGCGTCATACCCATGCAGGTGGGGGCATCATGAGTAAACTCAAAAGAGGTTCCTACCGTTGTAAAGCCTTCTGGGAGACGATTTTCTACCGTTGCAATTGATGCATCAATCATTAAAGAAACAAATGCAGGAGTGGCAATCAAGGTCCCTAGTGAGCCTCTGCCATAACGTGTGGCAGTATCAGACTCATCCACTAATTTCTGAACCGTATTATTCATACCCGGCAGTAAGGCGCTTCTCAAATCAAACATGTGGATAGCCTCCCTTTTATACATGATAGAGAAAGAACTATAAATCTATTATACAGCAGAACACATTGAAATTCCAATATGTGTAAAAATTATACACTAAGAAGTCAAAACAAAAAAATCGGATAGAGTATGCACTAGCTTAATAATAAGAGAGAAAATATAGAGAATTACGGAAGGAATACAGGGCTTAACGTGGAATAGAGTGATTAACTTTAAATAGCAAGTTTAAATCAGAGAAGTAGATCTGTGAGATTTTAAAGAAAATAAGAAAGGGTAGGAGTGAAAAACATGGAAAAAAGACAACTTGGCAATTCAGGCATTTCAGTTGCACCGTTAGCTTTTGGCGGCAACGTATTTGGCTGGACGATTGGTGAAAAGGTTTCCTTTGATTTATTGGATGCTTTTGTTGACTTTGGCTTTGATCTGATTGATACAGCTAATGTGTATTCTACTTGGGTAGCAGACCACAGCGGCGGTGAGTCGGAAGCCATTATCGGCAAATGGCTTAAAGCTACAGGAAAACGCAGCAAAATTATACTTGCGACCAAAGTGGGCAAAGAAATGGGTGATGGCTCAAAAGGCCTTACACGTGATTATATTTTGAAATCTGTTGATGATTCATTAAGAAGACTGCAGACAGATTACATTGATTTGTATCAATCCCATGAGGACGATCTAGCTGTTCCGCTAGAAGAAACACTGCATGCCTATGAGATTTTAATGAAACAGGGAAAAGTTCGTGCCATCGGTGCTTCAAATTATGGGGGAAAGCGATTGGCTGAATCATTGGAAGTCAGCAAAGCAAAAGGCTGCCCCTCCTACATCTCTCTCCAGCCTCATTATAATCTGTATGAGCGGGCAGAATTCGAAAAAGAGTTAGAGCCTTTATGTCTTGAGAAGAACATAGGGGTGATTAGTTATTATTCTTTGGCCAGCGGATTTTTGACTGGGAAATATCGCTCAGAAGATGACCTTAGTAAAAGTGCCCGCGGCGGTGGAATCCGCAAGTACTTTAATGAGCGCGGCTTTAGTATTTTAAGTGCTTTAGACGAGGTCGCAGCACTGCATCATACCGTTCCTGCTGTGATTTCCCTGGCATGGCTTATGCAGCGAAAAAGTATTACGGCTCCTATTGCCAGTGCAACCAGCATTCAACAACTTTCAGAGATTATAACGGCTGTTGACATCAAGCTTTCTCATGATGAAATTAAAAAACTGGACGAAGCAAGTGACTATTAGTAAACGAATAATATAAATAACAGCATAATACCTAAAAGAAACTACTTATATGAACAACATAAGTAGTTTCTTTTGGATGAGATATAAAATACATCCAAGAATACAGGTCATCTAGCTAAATTTTGAAATCATATAAATAAAAAGGATAAGGTGAGGGGATGAGTGGAAATTGTAATCATCAGCTTACTGGCGAGTTGTTTATTAGGGGCTAGTACTATCATTTCCGGATTGGGAATTTGGATCAAATTGTAATGGCAATTGTTTTTGTTTTATTAATTGCTGTTGGTATTGGAATTGGCAGCCTATTTGGTGTAGGGGGCAGCATAGGATATAATCGCCGGGAGTTGGTAAAAATAAAAGCAATCACGCTGGCGTATTATATTAGTACCCGTAGCGATTGTGGGAGGAAGTTTTTTGGGAGCGATTTATGAAAGCAAGTGTGTCTTTTCAAGTAAAAAATCTGGGGAAGCGGACCCAAAGATACCTTAAAGATTGCTCTAGAGTGGGATGACTCTGGGGCTTTTTTGTCAATTCATTAAAAGAAAAAAAGTCATGCAATAAAGTGGCTGTTATCTCGTCATGTATAATAATGGTACAATAGGAAAGAAGAGTCATATTTATAAGTGAATCATAGGATTCTGGCTAGGTTGGGGGAATTCAGATGCTATGTATAACCAAGAAAAAGATGTAGTCGAAATCATTGTTAAAGAGCGAAAGAATTTTTTACAATATATTCGACGCAGAATAAAAAATATTTCAGATATGGATGCAGAAGATATTGTAGCGGATGTAGTATTTAATGTATATAACAAAGTTGATATTCAACACCATATAGAAAATATCCTCGCATATATGTATCGTTCCATTAAGAACAAGATGATTGATTATCTTCGACAGCCTTCTAAGCCAATTTCGCTGCATCAATCCGACGAAGCTTCGGGTAGAGCAATATTAGAATATATTGTAGATGCGAGTGCTGATATTGAAACAAAGATGCAGCAAGAAGAATTGCAAAACCAATTGTATGGAGCACTTATGAAACTTGAGCCTAAGCAGCGTGCAGTGTGGATTGCCACTGAAATGGAAGGGTATACATTCAAAGAACTGGCTGCTAAATGGGAAGAGCCCATTGGAACATTGCTATCCCGGAAAAGCAGAGCAACAAAAATGCTGCGAAAAATACTCAAAGATAACGTATAAGGAGGAATCAATATGCAGGCAGATTATAATCCATGTATAGCAGGGGGGAAGCTGCTCGTAATTCATGTTTTCGCAGGTATTATCATGGCTGTTGCTTTTGGTCTTATTTTTGGCTATTTTGTCATGCTGCTATGGAATTTTTTAATGCCGGATATTTTTGGCTTAAAAGAGATTACCTTTTGGCAGGGCAGTGGTCTTGTAATCCTGTGCCGGCTGCTTTTTGGCACCTGCGGCTATGGGAAATATGGAGAACATGCTAAAAAATATCATAAAATGCAAAAGAGAGAGCATCATCAGCTTTGGTGGGAGAATGAAGGAAAGGAGGCCTTTGAAAAATACATAGAAAAAGAAAATACGAAAAATAAGACATGATGCAGTAAGCAACAAAAGAATGAGTAGGACGAAAAGGAGTCGATTGTAATGAATCTATATGATTTTGAATTAAATTCCATTGAAGGTAAAAACGTATCCCTAAAGGATTATAAAGGTAGAGTTCTCATTATTGTCAATACTGCCAGCAAATGTGGATTTACTCCCCAATATGAGGAGCTACAGGCACTTTATCAGAAATATCAAGAGCAGGGGCTGGATATCTTAGGCTTTCCCAGCAATCAATTCGCAGAGCAAGAGCCAGGGAGTAATGCAGAGGTACAAAATTTCTGCCAGATTAATTATGGTGTAACCTTTCCTCTCTTTGAGAAAATAGACGTTCGAGGAAAAGAAGCTCACCCTTTATTCCACTATTTGACGCAAAAGGCGCCTTTTAAAGGGTTTGATCTGAAACATCCCATTGGAGAAAGATTGCAGGGCATATTGCAAGAAAAATTTCCTGAAATTCTAGCAGGGGATGATATTAAATGGAACTTCACCAAATTCCTTATTGACCGCCAGGGGAATGTTGCAGGACGTTATGAGCCGACAACCGCGCCTTTGAGTATGGAAAAGGACATTGAGAAGCTATTGAAATAGCACATCATTAATAAAGATAACGTTATAGGAAAAAGCCATGAACTGCGAAGGTTGGGAAGAGTAGTCTATATTCGACTAGTCTTCGTAATCTTCGCATCTTCGTGGTTGAAGATGTTTTTGTTTTTTTATCTAAGTCCTTAATGATACTCTTGCAGGAAAATATCTTTGAATGGTAAATAAAACATAAATAGCGATTGTGGATTACTTCTCCAAGAATCTATGATCATGAGAACAAGGGGAGGATATTATGGAAAAATCAAAGGTTTATTTCACAAATATGCGGGCAACTAGTAAGATGAACTTGCTGCAAAAGCTGGAGCGGTTAGTAAAGAAAGCTGGAATTGAGCAAATTGATTTTGCAGGTAAATTTAGTGCTATCAAAATACATTTTGGTGAGCCTGGCAATCTTGCATATCTTAGACCGAATTACTCCAAGGTGATTGCAGATGTAATCAAAAGTTTAGGTGGCAGAGTATTTCTTACGGACTGTAATACCTTATACGTCGGAAGACGTAAAGATGCTCTTGAGCATTTAGATGCAGCATATGAAAATGGCTATAATCCCTTCACTACCGGTTGCCAGATTATTGTAGGTGACGGTTTGAAAGGTACGGATGAGTCATATGTACCTGTGCCTGTTGGAGAATATGTGAAAGAAGCGAAAATTGGCCGTGCTGTAATGGATGCAGATATTATAATCAGCCTAAGTCACTTTAAGGGTCACGAGCTGACGGGGTTTGGCGGTGCGCTAAAAAATATCGGCATGGGCTGTGGTTCAAGGGCTGGCAAAATGGAAATGCACAGTGACGGTAAGCCAAACGTTCGTACAAAAAGTTGTGTAGGATGCGGCGCCTGTGTGAAGATTTGCGCTCATAGCGCCATAAGCCTTATCGACAAGAAGGCTCAAATTGATCATGCAAAATGTGTTGGCTGTGGAAGATGTATTGGGGTTTGCCACTTTGATGCGATTGGTGCTGCCTGGGACGAATCTAATGATGTCCTTAATAAAAAAATGGCCGAATATACTTGGGCGGTTTTAAATGGCAGACCGCATTTTCATATCAGTTTAGTTATTGATGTATCACCAAATTGTGACTGCCATTCTGAAAATGATGTAGCCATCATTCCCGATATTGGTATGTTTGCATCTTTTGATCCCGTGGCTCTTGATATGGCTTGTGCTGATAAAGCAAATGCGGCGCCTGCCATCGCCGACAGCTATCTGGCAGAGCAGCTAAAGAATAAAAATGGCTCGTTGAATGACCATGATCATTTCCAAACGGCTCATCCTGAAACCAATTGGATGTCCTGTGTTGATCATGCCGAAAAAATCGGTATTGGCACCAAACAGTATGAACTTATTGAAGTTTAGGCATTAACATTATAATCTATAGGTCGCATACCCATTTAATAAATACGTATAGAAAAAGGAACTGTCTCAAAATACAAAAGTATGAGAGACAGTTTGTTTCAGGGAAATTAAAAAAACGCATATGCGAGGTCTTTTCAACCTACACATGCGTTTTACTTCGTCTTGACTGCGCGCAGACGCTAAGCCTCTGTCAAAACCCGCAATTTTACTATTCCAGACAATGCATCCCTTGTTTCAAGGAAAGATCACGATATAATAAATTGTCGTCGTAGACAGCTAGCTGTTACGTGTAGGTGCTTCTGACACCTGCTCATGCCTGGGAGTGCTCTAACACTCCCAGGACACGGCGACTTTTTTAATTTCCACCTATATTATATTTTATGGAGATTGCAAGCTAAAATAGAGTGGAAAAAGTCCCTAAAATCCTAATTAACGAATTAAAACGTCAAAAATGAACAATACTTTTTTCCCGCGTTGCTGTACAAACGTTATGCTGCAATAAAAAAACTTCAGGTATATCATAAAATTCGGAAATAGAGGAATAATCTTTCTCTATTTTCGTATATCCATTTTTAAGCCAATTTTAAACCAGGAAAAATGATGGCTCGTGTAGAAGCATAATGTATTGCCAGAAAGGCAATTTTAACATACTGCGAGCAGGACTAAATCGAAGTTGGAGGATTCTTTTCCATGAACATTGCATTCTTCCTGATTCCTAAACATGAAGTGGTTCACTTGCCAGTGAATAGTACAATGCGGCAGGCCCTTGAAAAAATGGAATATCACCGTTATACGGCTGTTCCAATCATTGATGAGGATGGTAAATATGCCGGGACAATTACTGAAGGGGATTTACTATGGAAAATGAAAAACACACCAGGTTTAACCTTTGCTGATACAGAGCGGGTTATGATAAACGAAATTCCTTGGAGGATAATCAATAATCCGGTGCGGGTAAATGCTCAAATGGAAGGGCTGCTCTCCTTAGCCATCGTACAAAATTTTGTTCCAGTGGTGGATGACAGCGGAATTTTTATTGGGATCATTCGTCGAAGAGAGATTATTGAGCATTACGCAAAACAATGTTCGCGAAATGTAGATACTATATAAATCGTATACCGTAGCAAAAAAACGAGGGCGGCATAAAGCCGCACCTCGTTTTTTGCTATATACAGATTACAAATCAAGATTGACGATGGTTCTGCCTTGGAGTTTTCCCTGCAGGATCAAGTCAATTTTTTTGTCTAAGTCTTCCAATGATACTTCTTCGACATTTTGTTCCAACTGAAGGGGTTTCCATTCATTCGCGAGTAAAGACCAGAGCTCCAAACGCAAATCCATAGGACACATTACAGAATCTATTCCGTATAGAGTGATGCCTCTTAAGATAAATGGATAGACAGAAGTTAATAACTCAGGAGAGGCTACATTTCCGCAGCACGTTACGCTGCCGCCATAGTTAGTGGATTTTAACGCAGTGGCTAGCATATTTCCGCCAACGGTATCAATGACTCCAGCCCAATTTCCTTTTAAAAGGATTCTTCCTGATTGATCATTAAGCTCTTCTCTTAATATGATCTCTTTGGCGCCGATTTGTAATAGCATCTCTTTAGCCTCTACTTTACCAGTAGCTGCAATCACATTGTAGCCAAGCTTATGTAAGATGCTCACTGCAATACTGCCTACGCCGCCTGTTGCTCCCGTTACCAGAATATTGCCTGCATCGGGTTTGATGCCGCCCTGTATCATCTTATAGACGGAAAGAGCAGCCGTAAAGCCGGCAGTGCCGTAGATCATACTTTCTCGTAATGAAAGATTCTCAGGTAAATTAACTACCCATTCAGCAGGGACTCTAATATACTGGCCGTAGCCGCCAGATGTATTCATGCCTAAATCATAACCTGTAACCAGGACTTTATCCCCAGCATGGAATTTTTCATTACTGCTTTTTACAATTATTCCTGCGGCGTCGATGCCTGGAGTATGAGGATATTTCCTTGTCACGCCCTTATTGCCGGAGGCAGATAAAGCATCCTTATAATTTAAAGAAGAATAGTTCACCTGAATTAAAACTTCTCCCTCAGGAAGGGCAGTAAGCTCTCTAGTGATAATTTCTCTTGAAAATGTAGTATCGGTATTCTCTGTTACTAACATGGCTCTAAAATGGGTTATTGACATGGATTCACTTTCCCTTCGTAATTGAATAAAGTTTGTTAAAGACATTATAACAGATAATAGTTTTGTGTAAAACTATTATTTATTTTTTGAAGAATATTCCATATTGACATGAGATTTTATCTAGTACTATAATGACAATGGTTATCCGGTAGAGAATTACTATTTGTTATGAGGTTGTTATTATGAAGGATAAATACATCGTTTACTTTATCAGTAGAACGAAAGATAAAATGTTACACTTTATTGAAAGGCAACTACAGAAGAATGAATTGAATGATTTGATTCCGTCTCATGGAAATATTCTTACCGCCCTTTATGAAAATCATGATAAGCTAACCATGAAGCAAATAGCCAAAACAATCGGCAAGGACAAATCAACGATAACACCATTAGTAAATAAGCTAATAGATTTAGACTATATCATAAGAGAAAAAAATCAGATAGATAAGAGAGTTACGTATATCATGCTTACAGAGAAGGGCAAGCAAATGCAGGCAAAGTTCAGTGGGATCTCAAAGGAGGTATATCAGACAGCCTATAAGGGTTTTTCCGTTGAAGAACAGAAAAATTTTCTGCGTTTATTAAAGAAATTAAATAATAATTTTGATTCGGTTTAGTATTAACCGATCGTATAAAGATAACTCCAGCAGAAAAATTTGCTGGAGTTTATTTCAATTGCAATTTTCGTAAATCCACAGTGAGGGTGCACTTTATAGCGGTAACTTAGTATTGTGCACTGACAATACTGCCGTCAACCCCGATGATTACAAAATCAAAGGGAATGGACTTGCCGCTGTTTTCTAATGCTTCCCGGGCAGCATTTACCAAACCGCTGCAGCAAGGCTTTTCCATCCGCAATACGGTGATGCTGCTGATGGTATTGGATTGGAAGATTTCTTTCAGCTTGCCGGCATAATTGCCCTCATCCAGCTTTGGACAGCCAATTAGGGTAATTTTATCACGCATGAAATCGTGATGAATGTTAGCATAGGCATATGCGGTGCAATCTGCGGCAATTAAAACATGAGCATTGTCAAAATAACTTGCAGTAGTAGGAATGAGTTTGATTTGACAAGGCCATTGTTGTAATTGGGATTGTGGCACAATTGCTTGCTCTGGCAGTTGGCTGCCAGCCATCTTTCTTTCAATTCGGTTAGAGCGGCTTCCCGGGCCTTGAAAGGCTGTATTTGCCGGAGCACTGGTATGGGCAGTTGTAACAGGCTGTTCTTCCAGGGTAATCGCACCATTTGGACATACTGGCAAGCAGATCCCCAGACCGTCGCATTGAGAGGCTGAAATCAATTTAGCTTTACCGTTGACTAATTGCAAAGCACCTTCATGACAGGTTTGGGTGCAAATCCCGCATCCGGTGCATTTTTCTTCATCAATTTTACTAACTTTTCGAAGTTGCATCTTATATTCCTCCTAAGGGATATTCATTGAATTCTTATACCTAACTGTAATACAATAGAGGTAAAAAATCGGTAGCTATAGCTACCTAACGTGAGGTGAGGATCATTTGGATGCAAATATAGTAAAAATTCTGGTCTCATCGCCGATTTTTCATGATATTTCACCGAGTCAGCTAGATATCATGTTAGATTGTCTAAATCCTAAAATCAATACCTATAACAAAAACAGTTATATTGCCGTCCAGGGTGAACCCTATACGGGTTTGGGCATCTTATTATCAGGTGAGGCAGCAATTATCAAGGAAAGTGCGTCAGGCAGCCGTGTTATCATGACGGTGATTGGTCCGGGAGATTTGTTTGGAGAAATGATCGCTTTCTCACCAAGAAAACATTGGCCGGCATCGGTTTTTGCGCAAGGTACATGCTCGGTGATGTTTTTGCCCCCTGAGAAAATAATCGGTGAATGCACTCACGTTTGTGGAGGCTATAAGCAACTGATTAAAAACATGCTGGTGCTTTTATCAACTAAGGCGCTGATGCTGAATCAAAGAGTGGAATATTTGGCGATAAAAGGCATGCGGGAGAAGATAAGTATTTATCTTCTTGAGCAATATAAGATCAATCAAAAAAATACTTTTGTTTTACCCTTAAAACGCAATGAATTAGCTGATTTTCTCAGCGTTTCCCGCACGGCACTTTCTCGGGAGTTAGGCCGCATGCGTGACGAGGGCATCATCGAATTTTATCGGACGTCAGTTAAAATTAATAATCTTGCCATGCTAAGAAGAGGAGCTGAGTGAGCCCGGCGTATTTGGATTTTGAATATAGAAATTTTTTGGCGGATGAAGTGGCATTGCAGGAATATTCCTTCTAAATGGAAAAGAGTACTATAGAGAAAGATGGTATAGCTTAATTTGAAATGAGGAGAGATATCATGGTAATTGTAATTGCAAGTCAAACGGTGAAACCCGGAAAAAAGGCTGAACTATTTGCTTTGTCAAAAGACGTGATTGCAGCCACCAGGAAAGAAGAGAAATGTATAAGTTATGAGTTGCTGGATGATCCATATGACGAAAATCGCTGCGCTTTTGTAGAAAGATGGGGAGACAAAGAGGCTCTTGTAGAACATCTTAAAACACCTCATCTTAATGAATGGCGGCAAAAATCAGCCAATCTGTTGGCTGAAAAAACGATAGTTGAGCTTTATCAGTCTGATGAAATAAGCTTCTGATAGATGGAATGCCATGTTTCAAAGGTAGATAGTAAGAAATACAGAGCACAAAGATGTAGATAAACACAGAGACGTGTTTATTTACATCTTTGTGCTCTGTGTGTTTCAAAACGGCTATGTACATTATGACCGTTGCGAGCATAGCGAAGCAATCTCTCCTAACAAGCAGGGGATTGCTTCGCTATACTCGCAAGTGATAAAAAGACGCAGAGTGTTATCCTTACGTTTTAATTCGCATGGGAAGATGAGTACACAAAAAGAACTTTGTATCGATTTGACGGATATGTTCTTGAACTGACATGTAGTATACCTCCAAAACATCGGATATTATTCTTAATTTTAACTTTAGAATGATATGATAACCGTTATCAATAATTTGATTTTATTTATTGTATTCTTCTTTGCTTTGCTTGTCAATGAGTCTGGTGAGTGATCCTCAGATTCTGCAAGACATTTATTTTCTGAAAATCACAATATTCTTATAAAAAACGTAATATCCTTCTAAGAAATTCGTAAGAGAAATGCTATCTTTAATTGAGAAATAAAATCAGTATAAGTTCATGAAAGGAACGGATGTACGTTACTTTCATACTAAGGTAAAGTAAGGAGTAATAGCATGACAAGAAAATTATGGACTTTGGGATTGTCGGTTGTAATCGCTGGCGGTCTTATTACTGGTATTTATGTCAATAAGACGGTGTTATACCAAGCCGATCAGAGTGTGCCAGTTTCAGCAAAGGATCAAGTAGGGAGAAAAAGCCATTCTTATCTTGGAAAAGAATATATCTTGCCTGATAAGATTGATAAAATTGTAGTTACTGGTGCGCTGGAAGCATTAGAGGATCTGTTAATTTTGGGGGTGAAACCCGTTGGTGTTATGACGATTGGCGGGACATTTCCTGCCTTGTTTGCAGACATTACGAAAGATGCGAAACCCATCGGAGAACGGATGCAGCCTGGCTTTGAAGCGATTTTGAAAATAAGACCGGATGTCATTTTGAGCAGCGACAAATTCCCTGCATCTACGGCAGAGCAATTGAAAAAAATTGCTCCGACCATCCCCATATCTCATTTTCCCATTGACGGGAAAGCCAATCTCCTCTTTCTTGGTGAATTGACTGGTAAACAAGAACAGGCAAAAGAAGTGCTGCGAAAGTATGAGCAGGATGCGGCAGCCGCCAAAGTTCGCTTGCCGGAAGGGGTGAAGGACAAAAAGGTGGTAGCAGTACGAATTCGTGCAGGTAATATTGGTGTTTATCCAGCGAATGTATTTTTAAATGAAATATTGTATGGCGAATTAGGATTGTCTGTTCCAGAGGAAATCAAAGCCGTCAAAGCACAGGAAGTTATTTCTTTGGAGAAGTTCAGCGAAATGGACCCGGATTATATCTTTCTGCAATATGCGGTGCTTGAAAGTCCGGCACAGCCTAACGTATTGAAAGACTTGCAGCAGAATCCGATTTGGCGGAGTATGAAAGCGGTAATAAATAATAATGTATTTATCAATGTAGTTGACCCCTTGGTGCAAGGGGTAGCGATCGGTGGAAAAATTCAGTTTCTAAATGCCGCAATAGAAAAATTATCACAATAAACGGTACAAAGTGAGTGGAATCAATGCATGTAAAACGTTATTTTCCTTATATGATTTTGCTGGCAGCTCCAGCGTTGATCCTTCTGATGGCGGCTTTATCTAAAAAACATGGGGACAGGGATGTTGTTTCAAGTAAGGAGAGGTAATAAAATAGATTAAGAGGTAAAAGTTATATCAAGAAAAGCAAGTGAAAAAAGCAACAACGGAATCTATCATATCTTAATAGGTGGAATCAACCAGCAAAGCATTTTTGCCTACTGCAAAGATCTAGAAGGTTTGAAACAGGATCCCTGTCCCTATGTTTTTATTGTTTTAAAAGCATGAAAAGGGTGTCAATAACCCCGTCCCTTTGACACGCCCAAAGTACTTACAGCGTTAGGGCTGCAACTAGGATCGAACACTATCAAACGAGGGTTTGACACTTGGAGACAAATAAAAGGGGGAGAAAATTTTGAAACAAGTAACACTAACGGAAATCAAACAACTAGCTTTACAGAGCA
The DNA here is from genome assembly GCA_041639455.1 of Pelosinus sp. GTDB lineage: Bacteria > Bacillota > Negativicutes > DSM-13327 > DSM-13327 > Pelosinus. Next base: position 15,094 of record JBEQCC010000011.1, read on the forward strand.
AAAATGATTTATGGAGTGCAGCGCGATCAGTAGGCAGAGATGTAAAATTATACTTGCATTGGTCTGCTGGTCATTATGGGCAATTTTCTCCTGCCTATCATATTCACATTGATCATGACGGGACAAAATACGTAACTACAGATAACTTAGCTGAGGTTAAATCTCCTACCTATAGACGGAATACAGGGGCAATTGGTATTTCGCTTGCTTGTTGTGTAGGTGCTACTACTAATAACTGGGGTTCCGAACCTCCTACAGCGTTGCAGATTGAAGCTATGGCTCAGGTAATTGCCGTATTAGCAAAGGCACTTGACCTTACCATTGATATTTATCGTGTTATGACCCATGCAGAAGCAGCAAACAATCTTGATGGACTAAACCCTGGGTACGAGTACAATGGCTATCCAAATGGAATGTATGGTCCTGGTTATAGTTGCGAACGTTGGGATTTATGGCTAATACCTGGTGTAGCAAAAGGCGAGGGCGGGAATGTGCTGCGCGGTAAAGCAAATTGGTATCAGCAACAAGGAGGAATATAAAATGTCAGAGGAAGAACTTTTAAACATAGTCAACTCAAAACTTGGCGAAGGGAAATACACTCTTAAAACCCTCATAATTGTTGCTGTTATTTCCTTAATTATTGGCATTGCTGCAGGATTAGCCATAGGGCACGTCTTGGGCGAAGGTGATAGACAAGCCTTGGCAGTAGAAAAAAACAAGCCTCCTGTGATTGAAGAGAAGATCAAGACGGAAACTGATACGAAGCTGGTATACGTACCAGGTGAAACAGTATATTTGCCCGGAGAAGTGAAAGAGGTTCTAGTAGAGCCAATTGATAAAGATGCTCCTGGTGCCACTCCGACAAAGCTAGATGGCAAATTTGATATTGGCAAACAAAGCTTTATTTATATGGTGAATGGCAAGGTAGGCAAGTTTGATAAGACAGATGATGAGCAGTTTATCTTTGATAAAAATATGATTGATTTAAAGCAGACCAGCATAATTACAATTAAAGCTCAAATTCCCACAGTTGATTTAACGAGGCATAACATAATTACAGCAGGTGCAATGTTTACAAAGGGTAAGG
>JBEQCC010000012.1:0-16038 GCA_041639455.1 Pelosinus sp.
ATGGGAACAGTTCGTAACTTTACAGTTAATTTTTGCCATGTTGATTTCTCCTCACTTAAAATATCGATCGAGTAAGCCCGCAAAAGCGCACCCATGCCTGGCTTCATCCTTGCACATCTCATGTACGGTATCATGAATCGCATCTAAATTATGTTGTTTTGCCAATGTCGCAAGCTTCTTCTTACCATCACATGCACCATACTCCGCTTCCACCCTCGCTGTTAAATTAGCTTTCGTATCTGCCACAACTACCTCACCTAATATCTCGGCAAATTTAGCAGCATGATCCGCTTCTTCGTAAGCAATGCGCCTATAGGCCTCTGCCACTTCCGGATAACCTTGCCGATCTGCCTGGCGGGACATGGCCAAATACATCCCAACCTCTGTACATTCTCCCATAAAATTAGCACGTAATCCTTCCACAATCTCTCCGGAAACATCCTCAACAATGCCAATTCGATGTTCATCTGCCCAAGCTAATTTTCCAGTCATTTCTTTAAACTGATCCTTGCCAGCTTTGCAGATGGGACATTTGTCAGGCGCTTCTTCACCTTCATGAACATATCCGCAAATTGTACAAATAAATTTTTTCATTCCTTTTCCTCCCAGACTATTTAAAAAGATATTTCATCTTTTATGGATAGTATTCGTCATATTTCCCTATACGATACCAACTTGCATTTCTACTTGGAAAAAATACACTATTTCCTTGAGCTTTTTAAGAATTCCATCTTCTAAAAATAGCTTTTTTTACTCTTTCTTGAAGGCGACAGGTATTTTCTTGGAGAACCATAAAATAAAGGGAGGTTATTGCTACGATGTGCTTCATTCTATTGCTATAAGAAAAGTCGGTATCAAATGTCTTTGTATATATAATAAATTAATTAACCGGAGGGAATTTATCTATGAATACAACAAAAAATAAGCTTGTCATAGTTGGTACGGGGCATGTAGGTTCAGCAGTATTAAATTGTGCTTTATCCTTTAATTTTGTATCCGAGATTGCCGTTATCGACATTATTAATGAGAAAGCCCAGGGTGAAGCCTTGGATTCCACTCATGCAATCCCTTTTTTCACCGGTGCAAACGTAAATATTCATGCAGGGACTTTTGAAGAATGCAAAGATGCACGTGTGATTATCATCGCCGCCGGCCCTAGTATCAAGCCAGGTGAAATCCCTGATCGTTTAACTCTCACCAGTAGAAATGTAAAAGTGATGAAGGATGTAATGACCTCCATCACCCAATACACCAAAGATGCTGTCATCATCATGATCACAAATCCCTTGGATATTATGGTCTATTATGCAGAAAATTTCTTCGGCTATCCCAAGAATAAGATTTTCGGTACCGGAACAACTCTTGAGACAGCGCGCTTTAGAAGCATTATGGCAAACAAGTATAAGATCGATCCTAAAAATGTTCATGGCTATATGCTTGGCGAACATGGTAATTCTGCATTCCCAGCCTGGAGCCTTGTCAATATCGCTGGAGTTCCCTACAATCAGTTAGACAGCTATTTTCAGCCAAATGAGCCTCTAGATACAGAAAAGACAGCGGCTAGTGTTATCTCTGTCGCCTATGACGTCCTGAATCTTAAAGGCTGCACCAATTCCGGCATCGCAATGGCTGCTTGTCATCTTGCCAGAGCGGTTCTATTTAATGAGCGCAGCATATTTCCCGTCTCTACCACTCTGCAAGGAGAATATGGTTTACACAATGTTGCCCTGAGTCTTCCCTGCATCATAACAGAAGAAGGCATCGAAAGACGCATTGAGGTTGCCCTATCCGATGAAGAAATTAAAAAACTCCAGCATAGTGCCCAAAGTATCTCAAATGTCATGAAGTCGGTAGGACTGCTAAAGTAAGTAACTGGTGGTTCGCAATGTTTTGTATTTGTCAACTTCCAAGACTTATAAATTCCAATATAGTAAAGAAAGCTGATGTCTTTTTGACATTAGCTTTCTTTATCTTTATCTTTATATCGCTTGCCTGCCTTATACTCATTCATACGCATTTTCCCAAGGATGCCAGTACTAGAGCATCTTTCCTCATTTAATATGAATGTTTATGCAATATTACCGAACAAATCCCATAATCCACAATAACACAATCGCTCCTATTGTTGCCGTAATGATTTCTCCAATTGTCCCATAAGCACTTAAACCTAAAAGACTAAACAAAAAACCACCAACGAAAGATCCTATAACACCTACAATCAAATTGCCAACCAGACCAAACCCTCTGCCGTCTGTGAGATTACCGGCTAGCCACCCTGCTATAATCCCAATAATTAAAAACCAAAGCATACTTGCCCCCTCCCCTTTTTTCATTAACGAAAGAGGAAGCGTACCTCTTTCGTTAATGAATTATTACTGGAAAGTTTCTACGTGGTCTGAATTACTTAAATCGGGAAACTGCTTTTTCAATTGAATCCTCCAGCTCTGCCCATGCCTTTTCAGTGCCTTCTTTTACATCGTCCCACGCATGACCGCTAGTATCTTTAAGTTGTCCATATTTTGCTATGAACTCGTCTCTCTTCTTTTCTAGATTATCCATTTGAAACAGATATTCAGATTTCAGATCTGACTGAACCTCAGTGACTTTGGTTTTCAGATCGGCTAATTTAGCATTGTGCTGTGCTATCTTGGCCTCAATCTTTTCAAAATATTTATTACGTTTTTCCATCCTGCACTCCCCCTATTTATTCATATTGCTTCCCATTTGCAATTAGGAAGACCTATTCTAGTGTTTCAATAGAATGCAATATATCTCCGGTAAAACCAAGTTTCTTGGTACCATATATCCAAACGGTATCATCCTCTTCCGTACTAACAGGTTTTCCCCAGCTAAGACGAATTTGTCCTTTGGTCATACCTTCCTCTACAATACCGCTTTCAATCTTGTTCCATGCATCCAAGGACCAGCCAAAGCTAACTCTTGGATCCTCTGTAAATAAGGCATCTTGCCAAGGAGGATTCTGGGTCACAGAATTTGCTGGCATGTTGGTCCAACTGTAAGCGATAGGTAAAATCGCCTTTTCACCATTTACGGAAAGTATCAACCAGATGGGTTCTTGCGTTTGATTCCCCGTATACACATCAACCACTGTAGCTGGACTGCCTATCGCGGCTGCTACCGTCCCTGGTGTTGAATTTATACCGGGTACATATACACCTTGCAGCTCTCTAAGCTTAGGGTAAACAACTTTTCCCAAGAATTGTTCCTTGGCATTCGTCAGATCGGCTGTTAACACCAAACTGTCTAATTGACCACGCACCGTGCGTCCCACCAATTTTTCTCCCGTATCCTTTACGGTTAGATACACCAGATATTCATTCTGATTATAACCTGCTGGGAAAGATACAATCTCTGTAACCACAGCCTCTTTGCCAACATGTGCAGCATAAGAACTGCGAACAGAACGATCACCTTCAAATCCCCGTTCTGCCTGATCTACTGGAAAAATCTCATATCCTGCAGCCTGCTTATCCGCTGGCAGTGCAAGGAAGGTAAAACTATTTCCTTTCCATTGTTCTGTAGTCAAATTAACTGGAGTTATTTCACTAGAAACCGCTGCCCATGCAACCCCTCCTACTCCAAATATTAATATTAAACTGAATCGTAAGATATTCTTTAAATTTAATCGTTTCATTATAATATTCTCCTTTCTTTTTATATTTATTGTCTATTTTTATAGGATAAAAAACCTCCTGCGTATACAGGATGTATCTGTACACATCAGATCATCTTTCCCATTTTTCGCGGAGGTTAGTACTTTCATTTATGATGTAAGTGAGACTTCCTATATCCACATTATAGGTTATAATAATAATTATTGTCAAATAATTATTTTATATTCTATGGATATTTCTAATTTCTCAAAAGCTTGTATTTGACTTGTAAGCAAATCTACTATCCAGTATAGTAGAAGTCAGCAAGGTTAAATCGGAGGTTTCGCCAATGGATGATAAGGAACATAAGAATATCGCTTATATAGCAGCTGTATTATATGCCTTTATTATAGGTTTCTCTTTTCTCTTCGTAAAATTAGCATTAACAGTATCTGATCCTATCGATACACTCGCTCATCGCTTTACTGCGTCTTTTTTGGCAATTTTGATTCCCGTCCTACTTGGCAAAATCCATTTAAGCTTTACGACAAAAGATGTGATTCAAATTCTACCCTTGGCACTTTTATATCCAGCACTCTTCTTCGGCTTTCAAATCTCAGGATTGGTATATACGACCTCTTCTGAAGCTGGCATTATTTTGGCATCTACACCTGTCCTCACAATGTTTTTAGCCTCTTATTTCTTAAAAGAAAAAAATAATTATTTGCAAAACCTTTCTCTTGGCTTATCTGTCGCAGGCGTTATCTACATTCTTGCCATGAAAGGTGCTTCTTTTGAATCCGAGCAAATTTTAGGAACTTCATTGCTCTTCTTATCTTCACTTTCCTTTGCTGGCTACAGTGTATTAGCCCGACCATTAACCAAAAAGTTTAAGCCACTGGAATTAACCTTCATCATGCTTACCATTGCTTTTTTTACCTTCAATTTATTAGCACTTATACGCCATGGTCTGAATGGTACGATTAACGAGTACTTTGAACCCTTATCAGAGCCCATCTTTCTCATCTCCATTTTGTACTTAGGCGTACTGTCCTCTCTGGGAACTTCCTGGCTATCCAATTATGTGTTATCTAAGATTGAAGCATCAAAAATGAGTGTATTCGGCAATTTAGCTACCTTGATTTCTATGATTGCAGGGGTAATCTTTCTACAAGAGCAATTGGAATATTATCATATTATTGGAGCCATTATGATCATTGCAGGTATCCTTGGCACAAATCTGCTATAAGACTACTTTTTTAATCTTTTTAGAACGGCAAAAGAAGAGCACGACTCGTTTGTGAGCCGTGCTCTTCAGTACCTTCTTAATTATAGTAGATGCCTTTCAACGTATAGTGAGCCAAAACATGTCCTTCCATCACCTTATAGAGTTCGTTCACATAAAAACCCTCTTGTAAATCCAGCGAACGATCTAATGCAAAAATATGTATTTCATAAGTATGAGGCTTATCAGGAGGCATCGGTCCGCCATATTTGGCAGCCTCATATTTTCCTAACGGCTCTGCAAGCAAGGCACTAGACTAGAGTAAACAGTATTGTTTCTCCAAGCTGAACATACTCTTTCCGAGCTAGCACTACACTGCTAAAATTCAGGGGATTCGTGATAATCACCGGGGTCAAGATACTTTTAGCCTTTTTTTCTACTAATTCAAGCGAAAAAGTCAATAGTTTCTGCCCCCGTATAACTTTGTCCCCTTTCTTTACATGGCTAACAAACCCCTCCCCATCCATATTTACAGTATCAATTCCAACATGAATCAGAACTTCTACTCCTTCTTCCGTACAAATACCAATAGCATGTTTTGTAGGAGATATGAATAGCACTTCCCCAGCCGCAGGTGACACGACCTCACCCGTTACAGGAAGAATAGCAATTCCTTCCCCTAATAATTGAAACGCTGGATCTGCAAGTTCGTTCAATGGAAGGATAGAACCACTTAAAGGTGACACCAATTGGACCTCTTTTGCTACCGCAGCCCCTCTATTGAACAATTTTTTAAAAGTATTTATCATCTTACACCTCCTTTTAGAACTCTTTATGTTGAATTAGAATTTACTAAATATTAGGAACAACAGGACCTTATTTCAGCTATTTCGAGAATTGCCGCTAAGCCTATATCCCTCTTGTCAAATTATACCTATCAACATGATACGTAAGAGTCCCAGTGGCAGACATTTCGATTCTTGTTATTGCTTCCTTAGGGAATATCCTTGCTGTAAATACTAATTCACCATTATTGAGAAAAATCTCTACTATGCTCCTATCAACAAAAATTCGAGCGGTAATTTTCTCACCTATCTTTAGTTCTCCAGTCCTTATATATCCATATTCCGTGCCTACACTATTCACAAAGTTTTGTCTATCAATAGAAACTACATTTTTTTTAAGATCAAAACATATACTAAAGACTTCTCCCTCTGATTTAAATAACGCTAATTGAATCTCAGAACTCTGAATTGCAGTAAATTCCAGGTTTAATTCATAGCTCTCACTATCGTTTTCCATCTCTACCAGATTACCATCTAAAGTTCCCTGTATATTATTATGATCATCTCTTAACATCTCTAACTCTCTAACAGGTTTTTGCTTAAGCACATTGTCTTCTAAAATTAATTCTCTTGGCACCGTTAAACAATGGGCCCATTGGTTTATATCCGATGGATATTGGATTTCTGTCATTCCCGCCCATCCAAACATGATCCTTCTACCGAAAGCATCCTGGAAAGTTTGTGGTGCATAGAAATCGAATCCTTTATCCAACTCGCTAATATATTCAATATCAAAAGTTAGTTCTTTTATATCTAATGTTCCAACAGCATAGATAACATTATAAAGATTCTGATAATTATGCCCATTTTTCTCAATTCCTTGAGGAGAAAAAACTAAAATATCTTTACCCTGTAACTTAAAGAAATCAGGGCATTCCCACATATATCCAAAATCCACCAATGAAGTTTTTAATTCCCCTTTGAAATTCCAATCAATGGTGTTATTAGATTCATAAATGATTAATGTCCCAGTCAGATTTTTCCTTTGTGCCCCCAACATCATGTAGTATTTTCCTGAATCTTCCCAAACCTTAGGATCTCTAACATGTCCGGTATAACCTTCCGGTATTCCTGTTATGACAGGATTAACAAGTGCTTTTGAAGTTTTATACTTCTTATTCATTACGGCTAAGCATTGATTGGCCGTTCTCGTTTCCTCAGAATATTTAATGTTGCCAGTATAAAAAAGAAGTAATTCATCATTTTTTACAATCGCACTACCTGAATAGGCACCATGTACTTCATATTCTTCTGTAGGAATGATGGCAACAGGCATTCTCTCCCAATGAACTAAATCTTTTGATTTAACATGTGCCCAATGTTTTATTCCGTGTATAGACCCAAATGGAAACCATTGATAAAATACATGATATTCCTTATTAAAATACGAAAGTCCGTTAGGATCATTTAAGAGTCCACATTCCGGATGTATATGGAAAATAGGCTTCCAAGGATCATTTTTTGAAAACAGTATTAATTCCTCTAATTGTTCTTTATGTACTTCTAATATCGTAGTATATTTATTAAATTTAAACTGTTTCAATTACATACCCCCTAGACTAAGAAAGCTCAATATTATTTTTATAATCTTCATCCTTCCTTTATTTCACATTTCCATATTTTTTAGAAAGGACTATCGTCAATCCAAATGCCACTATAAAAGAAATTGCCATACCAATCGTATAGTGCAAGACACTGTCCGGTCGAATCGAAATAATGCCTGGCACCCCTGCAGCTCCAAGGGCAACGGCTAAGGTTTTATAGAAAGTAATATATGCTGAAGCTATCGCGGATCCCGTAATAGCAGCAATGAAAGGATATTTCAATTTTAGATTAACACCGAACATAGCAGGCTCCGTAATCCCCAGCACAGCAGAGATACCAGCCGCAGAAGCAATACTTTTCATTTTCGAATTTTGAGTAACTAAAAAGGCTGCCAATGTCGCTGCTCCTTGTGCCACATTTGACATAGCAGCAATCGGAAAAATAAAAGTTCCACCTGTTTTCGTAATGTTTGCTAAAAATTGAGTCTCGACTGCAATAAAACTATGATGCATACCTGTAATGACGATAGGTGCATAAAGCAACCCAAAGACCCCACCACCAATAAATCCACCAGTCGTATACAACCAAACAAGAACCTCGGTTAATAAATTTCCTACCGAACGTGTTATAGGACCAACTACTGTAAACGTCAGTATTCCTGTAATAAAAACTGTTAATAAAGGAGTTAACAAGTTATCTAATGCAGACGGCATTATTTTTCGTAGAGATTGCTCGATTTTAGCCAATATGAAAGATGCAGCCAAAACAGGTAGCACTGTTCCCTGATAACCTACCTTTTCAATTGTAAATCCAAAAATATTCCATGCTGGAATTTCACCTTTTGCTAAAGAACTACCATAATTCCATCCATTTAACAAATCGGGATGAACCATTATCATTCCCAACGTTGCTCCCAAAAATGGATTTCCACCAAAGCGCTTGGCAGCTGAGAATCCAATTAGTATTGGCAAGAACACAAACGCAGCGTTTGCAAAAGTATTTATCATAGCAGCTAAATCCTTGACTTGAGGATATGCTTCAACCAATGACTTACCCGCAATGACTAAGCTAGGGGCAGTAAAAATGTTATTGAGTCCCATTAATAAGCCACCTGAAACAATAGCTGGAATAATAGGCACAAAAATATCCGATAGCATTTTTACAAATTGTTGTAAAAGATTCAAGTTTTTTGCCCCTGCATCTTTTACATCTTCCGTCGACATTTCCATTATTCCAGTAACAGCGGTAAACTCCTTGTAAACTTGATTTACAATTCCTGGTCCTAAAATAACTTGGTATTGTCCACCAGTTGAGAACGTCCCTTTTGCGGCATCCATATTGTCTAGTTTCTCCTGGTTGACATTACCTTCATCTTTTAGGACAAGGCGTAAACGAGTTGCACAATGTGCCGCAGCGACAATATTTTCTTTTCCACCAACTGCTTCCACAATCTCTTGCGCTATCTTTACATAATCCATCTCTTCCCCCCCCTAGCTACTTGCGGGAACGATTCCACATGGCATAAAAAAATAAGTCCTTACAACTTATCGTTGCATATAAGGGAACGGTTCCACATTTTTATTATAATTAACTCTATTCCAATTTGTCAACGCTTTTTTTCTTAATTATTTGATAATTAGAAATTATTAACCTATTTATAATTTCCCCTTTAATAAGCTTTATTATATTTTCACCAGCAATCGTTCCTGTATTGCTATAGTCAAATCTGACCGTTGTCAATCCCGGGTATATGATTTCAGATACTTTGTATCCGCCAAAACCAACAACTGAAATATCTGCTGGAACCTGTAAATGATTAGAATAGATGCTACCTATTGTACCTAGTGCAATATTATCTGTTGCACAAAATATAAGAGAAGGCTTTTCGTCTTTAATTATACTATTGGACATATTTACGGCATCCTCGATGGCAAAGCTGGTAACATGATAAGAAATCTCCATGTTTCTTCCTTTATTTACCGCTTTCTTAAAGCCAGCCTTTCTCTTCACTCCCACAGATACATCATATTCCGGTACTCCCAAATAAGCAATTTTTTTATGCCCCATATCGATTACATATTGAGCCAATTCATAGGCGGCATTAAAATCATCGTATACTATACAATTATATCTGCAATGTTCCTGTCCCATTATGATAATTGGTATTTTTATATTATCAATAGCAGTTTGATGTTTTTCTGTTATCTCTGTAGCCAAAAGAATGATTCCAGCCACCTTCTGATTCGCAAAACTATATAGACTTTCCACTTCTCTATCTTTATTTTGACTGGTATTTGCTATTAACATTTGATAATTATTTTGTTTTAATTTCTCATCAACTCCAATAAGAGTTCTAGCCGTGGCATAGGAATCCAACCTAGGGATGATAACACCAATAAAATTAGATGTTTTTAATTTTAAATTTTGGGCAAAGGTATTAGGCTCATATCCAGTTTTCTTGATTACTTGCTCTATTCTTTCTTTTGCTTCAACACTAACATAACCACCATTTAAATGTCTAGAAACCGTACTTTTGGAAACCCCTGCCAGTTTCGCTATATCAGATATCGTTTGTTTCATATAATTCTCCATACCTTTATCATTCTAGATCTTTTGTCTTATTTCCTAATTTCTAGATTTTTTTTGGTTTCCATCTCTATACTATAGATACATAGAATAATTATAACCTATTTATACTGGTTTAATCTATGATAGATTCTGTTGTTGCTTTTTTTACTTGCTTTTCTTGCCATAACTTTTACCTCTTAATCTATTTTATCACCTCTCCTTACTTGAAACAACATCCCTGTCCCCATGTTTTTACCCATGTTTTTATTATGATCATTGCAGGTATCCTTGGTACGAATCTGCTATAAGACTACTTTTTTAATCTTTTTAGAACGGCAAAAGAAGAGCACGCATGTATCCAAGAAAATCCGATAGGGGGTATTGCATCTTTATCTTCCATAAGTATCGCAAAAGTTCTTGTGTTGTGAGGATACTTTTTGATTTCCAAGGGTAAAGAATACGTTGGTATGCCCTTAAAAAATTGTTCTCCATACTTTCCATATTTCTTATTGATAATGCCATTGACAATACCAGTACTAGTAGCAATCATAACACTAATCCCCTTTCAACTCCCTTTACCAATAAATGTATACCAAAATCATAAAACAGTAAAGGAAAAACAAGGGACAGGGATTCTGTTTCAATCCTTCTAGATCCTTGCAATAGGCAAAAATCTAACATTTGACTCATTTCTTTCGATTTCGCAGAACATCGATTCATCTTTATCATCCTCAAATATGCTCTGCTGGTTGATTCCACGTATTAAGATATGATAGATTCCGCTGTTGCTTTTTCACTTGCTTTTCTTGCCATAATTTTTACGTCTTAATCTATTTTATCACCTCTCCTTACTTGAAACAGCATCCCTGTCCCCATGTTTTTTATAGGTGGAAATAAGGTATCTGTTCCCGAGCCGCGAAAAGTTCAGGAGAGACTGGGATATTTTTTTGGAATAAATTTTGTCCATTTATATGGGATGGAGAGGTTATTCTTGATTCCTGTGCCAAGTTTGACGGAAGGACGATTATTTCCGTGAAAATCCGTTCCTCCCGTTTGATATAGACTGTATTTTTCTGCCATGGCTGTAATAAACTTTTTATCATTGGGGGAGAAATCAGGGTACTGTACTTCCAGTGCATCCATTCCCATTTCCTTTAGCTCTTTGATACATACTTCGCGTTCTTCTACCGAAAATCGTTTCAGCCCCAATGTTTTGTGGAAATGCGCCAGTGATGTCACTCCGCCAGCTTCTTTAATCATGCAAATGGCGTCTTGTACTTCTATATTAACATGAATTCCTTTAAGCGCAGGGTCTAAATATTCATCCCAAATATATTGTACATCTTCTTGACTCTTACCAGAGGTAAAGTAGCGAAAAAAGGTATAGCGATCTACTATCCCATCTTTTTTATATGGTGCTAACTGCTCATCTGTAATAGAAACTCCCCGAGACTTTAGCCAGCTATGGATAACTTTTACACAGTCCTCTTTAAGCTGCCTAAAACGCCGATACGCATTCTGAAAATAAGGATTATCTATATCAAAACCTAACCCTATCATATGGATTTGACTCCCGCGATAATTTACGCTCATTTCAATTCCGCTGTACAACTCTATGCCAATATCTTGCGCGTATTCTTTTGCTTCTTTGAAGGCACTGATATTATCGTGATCGGTAATAGCCAAAGCGGCTATCCCTGATTTTTTTGCCATGGAAACTAATTCTATCGGTGTATAGCTGCCATCAGAAAAGGTTGAATGTGTATGCAAATCTACGATTTTCATTATGGTTATCCCTTTTAAAGAGTGCTATTGGCCTTGGCAAACGCATTAGCAATCCCTTTAATAATATACATCATAGCCGTAGCGCCCGGGTCCTGACGGCCAATCGAATTCTCACTGTAATAGGCTGCTCTGCCATGTACAGATTTCATGGTCTTGGTTTTTTCAACGCCTTCTACTGCCGCCTGATATGCTGACTGCTGGGCTCCTACTAAGCTTTTACCTGCCTCTGCAGCTGCTGCCAGCGCTTCTACTGCCGGATGAAGTGCATCTAGCATTGTCTTATCGCCAACTTTACTTTGTCCACGCTCCATGACTCCCTGTACTGCGGCCCGTCCCATTTCTACCAAATCAGCCAAATGTAGTTCTGCCTTTCCTTTTGCCTTGAGTCCTCCTTTAATAAAACAGGTAGATACGAGAGTTCCCATTGTCGAGGGTACTTCTGAATTCATTTTCATACCTAATTTCATAATTAAATTTCCCATATCCATCTCATTAATTTTGTCAATTTCAGCCGTTACAGTCTGGAAGCCTTTGCACATGGTAAGGCCAAGATCGCCGTCACCCATTGCGGCGTCAAGCGCAATCAGTTCTTCTTTGGTTTTTTCCATGGTAGCAGTGATACTAACCAGGATTTTCTTCAGCTCTTCTTTTTGTATTGTTTCCATCTCTGTTCCTCCTCTTAACGCGATTGTTCAAAAAATGGCGAATAGCATGGTGCATCTATGAGCTCTTTTAATTCATTATCCAATTTCAAAAGGGATATGGACATACCTGCCATTTCTAGTGAAGTAGCGTATTCTCCGATATATTTACGATGAATTTTAATATTTTTTTCCTGTAATATTTTATAAAGTTTTCGATATGCGATATAGAGTTCTTCTTTTGGTGTGGCACCTAGTCCATTGACGAGCACAACCACTTCACTGCCTGTTTCAAAGGGCAAGTCATCTAGTATTTTGTTAGTAATTTCTTCAACCACTTCATCAGTTGACTTTAATTTGCTACGGCGAATACCCGGCTCACCGTGAATGCCCATGCCAATTTCCATTTCGCCTTCACCAATGCTGAATGTCGCTTTTCCTACCTCGGGTACGATGCAAGGCATTAGAGCGACCCCCATTGTACGTGTATTATCGACGGTTTTTTGCGCAATCCTTGTTACTTCTGCTAGATTGAGCATTTTTTCTGCGGCTGCTCCGGCAACTTTGTACGCAAAGACCAGGCCAGCTACGCCACGGCGTTTTGATGCCTGTTCCTTTGGTGCAGAGGCAATATCATCTGTTACCAGCACTTCCGCTACTTTGATACCTTCCATTTCGTCTAAATCTTTGGCCATGCCAAAGTTCATAATATCGCCGCCATACCTGCCATAAAGATGTAGAACACCGGCTCCGTCATGGATGGCTTTATCTACTTCGTGCATTGCCTCTGCACTCGGCGAAGCAAATACATTGCCAATGGTCACGCCATCAGCTAATCCATAACCAACATAGCCTAAAAATACAGGCAAATGACCTGATCCGCCACCGGTTGCAATTGCGACTTTTCCTTCCTTTTTTTTATCGGCGCGTACTAGGCAATGCCAGCTATCGTTGAGCATTTTGAGACTTTCTGGATGTGCGCAGACAATGCCTTCGACGGTTTCTCTCGCGAAGTCTTCCGCTTTATTTAGTAATTTTTTCATAATTTTCATCCTTTCGTGTTGGCATGCATGAATTTTTATGTGGACGGAACGCAAAAATCCCGTTCCGTCTCAATTTCTTATTTTTTTAACAATTTAATCTCTTTTGGATATTCCCACTTTTTTAGTTCATCCAGCGAAACAGTAGGTGGTTCTTGACCTCCGTTAATCATCAGTGCGCGATAATAAATTTCAGCCATTTCTTCTATATAATGGGCTTTTAACAATGCTTCTTTCAAGTCCTTATCTACGGCAATTACTCCGTGGCTTTCCATCAAAGCCACATCTGAAACCTGCAGCGGCTCAATAATACTCCGGGCTAATTCCGGCGTTCCCGGCCTGCCGTAAGGGGCAACCGGAATATAACCTTCTTTACAACCAAGGCCTAATATCTCATATACAACAGCCGGAATTGGCTTTTTTAAGACTGCAAATGCTGTCGCAAAGCGCGAATGTGTATGTGCAACGGCCAAAACATCGGGGCGTGAACGATAAACCGATAAATGCATCAGGGACTCACTGGTTGGTCTTAGACCTGTTTCGGCTTCAATGACGTTTGCTTCCAAATCTAGAACGACTATATCATGATAGCTCAATTCTTCCCTATCTACGCCTGTTGGCGTGATACAAACATAACCTGTTTTTAAGTCCCTTGCGCTAAAATTCCCTGCCCTGTGCTTGCACAAACCAGAACGATCTGCGCTCAATGCATATTTTACAACCTGTTGTTTCAATTCTTCTAACATGATATCTCTCCGTTTCTTGTAATTTTCTTATTTTCTTCTATTTTAGCGTCCATCTTTTTCATACTTTTTAAATACCATACAAAGCCAATTGCATATACAACAATTGTCGCAATTCCTAGTATTTCACCATTCAGTGCATGTGCCATAGCCCATCTGAATTCTGGTGCTTCCAGCTGAATCCAAGTAATGAATTGTCCTGGATTTACCTGCAGTGCATTCGTTTCAATTGCCATACTTGTAATCATTGGCGCAAAGCTCGTTGCTACCCCCAGATAAAGCGGTGTCGCAATCGAAGATATAATAATCATGCGGATTAAATTACCACCTGTTACAATGAATGCCGGAACTGCTACCACTACATTGATAATAGATGCTAACGGAATGACATTATTCATGCCCATCTGGCTCATGCCAACTGCCAAAATCAGTTCAATCGGTACTAAAATAATTGCTGTTACCCATATTTCCGGCTGCCCGGCTAAGAATGGCCAGTCAAGACCTACATAAAAATCTCTGCCTTTGAATTTACTTTTCATAAAAGAACTCGTTGCATCAGCAATTGGCGCCAATGCCTGCATGAATAATTTTGCAGCCATCGGGAAAAGTACCAGCGCGGTGGCAACTTGCATTGCTATCATTACTATTTTTTTTATATCATAGCCACCCGCAAAAGCAATCAAAGCACCGACAATAAAGCCCATAACACTGTTTTCACCTAAAATACCAAGCTTATTTTTGAGTTCTTCGGCATTCATATTGATGTTGTTGACGCCTGGAATATAATCGAGTATTTTATTTAGCACCCAGAGAAAAGGAGCTTGTAATACCATCGGATGCGTACAGGCAACACCTGGAATTTTACAAAGCCGGTATGTTTGTCCACGTGTTGCATCTGCATTCAGCAATTCTAAGATAATCTGTATTGCTGCGGCAAAAAAGCCCAAAAAAAGATTCCCTGTAACTGCGGTAACCATAGACGCGATAAAAATCTTACCCCATACATTCCACAAATCCACATTGAGGCAATTTGTCCATTTAAAGCCTAGCATAACTAAATTGATACCGACTTGTAAGGGGAAAAGAAGTAAGGCATACGGCCATGCCCAGGCAATTGCTGCCATTGGTGACCAGCCAACATCAATAGCTGTCAGTTGCAAACCAGTGTTTTTTACCACTTCTGTTGCAGCAGGGCTGATGGCATCAAACATAAATCCTAAAACGACATTCATGGCTGTAAAAGCAATACCCAGTGTCAACCCAGCAATAACAGCTCTTTTCACTTTCATTTTCATTGCCAGGCCCAGAATAATCATAATGACCGGAAGAAATATCGCGGCGCCTAATCCCAATATATATTTTATAATCATATCCATTTTTTTAGCTCCTTACATCTTTTACTTCTAACATAGATATTTTTTAAACAGTGTGTTATAATGTTTTGTGTTCTTTTGGCTTCTCTTGTCTAAGCAAGAGGAGTCCTTTTTTATCTTTTTTCTATACTTTTTTCAGACTTTGATGAAAGATTTGAGCTTTGCAAACTCATCTTCCATGCCTACACCTGTGAGAAATGGAATCCCGCTGATGGTTGGCACATCCCAGTTATTTGCCCCGCTTGAAACAATAGATACATAAATATCACATTGGTCTATAATATTC
The DNA here is from genome assembly GCA_041639455.1 of Pelosinus sp. Taxonomy (GTDB): domain Bacteria; phylum Bacillota; class Negativicutes; order DSM-13327; family DSM-13327; genus Pelosinus. Next base: position 15,666 of record JBEQCC010000012.1, read on the forward strand.
TCGAGCGATTTGATATCTACCGCTTCCACCGAAACAGCTAAATTTTCATCCTCACACATACTACTGATTTTCGATGCAACGGTCTGGGACGTTGCTACTCCTGAACCACAGGCTACAAAAATTCTTTTCATTTTCAACACTCCTTTTTAATTTAAAATTTCTGACAGTTTGCCTACCATAGCGGCTGCTGACTTTGTTTGATATAAGTCAAGCAGCTTATCGCCATCTGAAAAAATTGTCATCAATTTGCTCAGCGTTTCCAGATGTTTCTCGGGATCGGTTACAGCTAGCATAAAAATCAATTTTACTTCCACGTCTTTTTGTCCATCACCCATTTCCTTGAATAGGACAGGATCGGAAAGCTTTGCCACTA
>JBEQCC010000013.1:0-15188 GCA_041639455.1 Pelosinus sp.
ACGGGAATACCAGCAAGTTATTAATGCCAGGCTGCATTCAGATGGCTTGGAAATTTGTGATGAAGTGAATGTAGGTATGGCAGTGGCCTTGCCAAATGGCTTGGTGGTGCCAGTCATAAAAAATGCAGACACTCTTAGTATTGAGGAAATTACAAAGCGGGCAAAAGAATTGGCGACGCAGGCAAAAGAGGGAAAATTGCTGCCGGACGAAATGTCAGGGGGGACTTTTACCGTAACCAACTTAGGCATGTATGGCATCGACACATTTACGCCTATTGTCAATGCTCCGGAAGTTTGTATTCTTGGCGTTGGACAATTGCAGGATAAAGTAGTTGCCAAGGATGGAGAAATGATCATTCAGCCGCGAATGTCCCTATCTCTTTCCTTTGATCATCGGGCAGTAGATGGAGCCCAAGCGGCAGAATTTTTAAGAAGAATAAAAGAACTGTTAGAAGATTACTTACAGCTTATCTAAAATAGGTAAGAGTCTTGAGTTTCTCGGAACGTCTCTTTTAGGACGGCAAAGGATGAGCATAACTAACGCTTCGCCGTGTTACTTAACCTACGCTTATAGTTATGCTCATCCTTTGCCTGGTTACAGCTAATATGTGGCTGTTTTCCGATAGAACACAAGGTCTCTTTTAAGGAGGAAAAAAGCGATGAACTATCAGGTTGTAGTACTAGGGGGAGGTCCAGGCGGTTATGTAGCCGCCATTAAAGCTGCTCAATGCGGACTAAAAGTGGCATTGGTGGAAAAAGATTCTCTAGGAGGAACATGTCTGAATCGGGGATGCATTCCTACCAAGGCTTTGCTTAGAAGTGCGGAAGTCTATGAAACCATCAATAAGGCAAAAGAATTTGGTATTGAAGCTTCTCCTGTCAGCGTGGATGCAAAGAGGATTTTTGCTCGCAAGGATGGCATTGTAAAACAGCTGGTTAATGGTATAAAGGGTTTAATTCAGGCGAATAAAATCGATTTATATCGAGGAAGCGGTAAGGTGATTACCCCTCACCAAGTGGAAATTAATGAAAAATCAGGAATTACAACGATTACAACCGAAAAACTAATCTTGGCTACGGGATCAAAGCCTTTTGTTCCGGTGATTCCCGGAGTTGATCTTCCGGGGGTCATAACCAGTGATGAAGCCTTAGATTTAGGTGCCATTCCCAAATCCATGGTGATTATTGGCGGCGGCGTTATTGGTCTGGAATTTGCCTATTTAATGCAAACCTTTGGCTGCAAGGTAACCATTATTGAGATGATGCCTGTTCTTTTACCCATGGCAGACAAAGAAGCCGTAGAGGTGCTGGTAAGCTCTTTGGAAAAATTAGGAGTGACCTTCCTTACCAATGCTAAAGTGAGCAAGATCGCAAAGGCAGAAGCTGCTTTATCCGTTGAGTACCAGATTGATAATATAACGTATAGGGCAGAAGGGGAAAAAGTACTGGTTTCAACTGGGCGGGCAGCCAGCGTTGCAGGAATTGAAAGCCTGTATTTGCATGGGAAAAAGGGTATCCCGGTGAATGCACAAATGGAAACCAGTATTTCAGGAGTTTTTGCGATCGGAGATGTAGTAGGGGGTATTCAACTGGCACATGTGGCTTCCGCTCAAGGGATTGTTGCAGCGCAAAACGCGGCGGGAATCAATTCTTTCTATCATGATGATGCCATTCCTTCTTGCATTTATACGAATCCAGAAGTTGCTTGGGTTGGTATGAATGAACAAGCAGCCAAAGAAAAATACGGCAGTATAAAAGTGGGCAAATTTCCATTTCAAGCGAGTGGCAAGGCCATGGCTTACGGAGAAACAAATGGCTTTGTAAAAATAATTTGTGAGGAACAATATGGTGAAATCCTGGGAGTGCATATTGTTGGACCTCATGCAACCGATCTGATTTCGGAAGGCGTATTGGCAAAATCCATGGAAGCTACCCTGGAAGAACTGGCTCATGTGATTCATCCTCACCCTACCCTGTCAGAAGCCATTATGGAGGCCGCTCACGTGACAATGGGCCAGGGCATACACTTTATAGCAAAGTAGCTGTAAAATGCATCAGAGTTATTCTTCGTTAGTCTTCGCATCTTCGTGTTTCAAAATTGTTTTTTCTCGTAACATGTTAGACATTGTTGTATTGGCTAGGAGGTGGAGTTGTGATTGTATTAAATTGGGGGCTTACTCCCTATCAGCATGGCTGGGAATTTCAGAAATCCTTTGTTAAAGGACGGCGTCAGGGGCAGATCAATGATGATGCATTGGTATTGCTGGAGCATCCCCCCGTAATCACTCTGGGACGCAAAGGAGAAAGGGAGAATATTCTTGCAAGTGATGCTGTGCTTGCAGCCAAGGACTGCGAAGTTTGCCAGGTGGATCGGGGCGGAGATGTTACTTTTCATGGTCCGGGTCAGTTAGTGGGCTATCCCCTGCTGGACCTGCGTCATTATGGTCAGGATGTTCATGCTTATGTGGAGAAACTGGAAGAAGTCGTGATTCGCACCTTGAGAGATTATGGAATTGAAGCGGTTAGAGATAAGGAATATACAGGTGTGTGGGTAGGCAGGGAGAAGATCTGCGCCATTGGCATTGGTATGAAAAGCTGGCTGAGCTATCATGGTTTTGCTCTTAATATTGACGCTGACTTATCTTATTTCCAATTGATTACACCTTGCGGGATTACAGGGCGAGGCGTGACCAGCATGACGAAGATATTGGGAAAAGCACCCCAAATGCAGACGATACGAGAAACAATAACCACCCATTTTATGGCTGTATTTGGTATTAAACATTGGGAGCTGGCAGAAGGACGCCGGTTAGGAGAAACAGTAAAACCAGCTTGGCTGAAGGGACATGTGTCAGGAAATAGCAGTGTCCAGGAGATGAATGGAATGTTGGATGAGTTCTCTTTGACCACGGTTTGTTCTGGAGCTCATTGCCCTAATATTGGTGAGTGTTATGCGGCGAGGACAGCTACATTTATGATTTTAGGGAGTCAATGTACAAGACGCTGCCGGTTTTGCGCTGTTCCTAAAGGTGTTGTGCAGCCTGTAGATCAGGATGAACCCCAGCGTGTCGCCCTAATGGTGAAGAAATTGGGGCTTAGCTATGCGGTGATTACCTCCGTTACACGTGATGATCTTGCTGATGGGGGAGCTGTCCATTTTTCACAAACCATACAAAGAATCCGTGAGCTTTCTCCGGAAACCTTAATTGAAGTTTTGATTCCGGATTTACAAGGAAAAGAAAGTGCCTTAGACATCATTATTGCTGCGCAGCCGGAAGTCATCAATCACAATGTGGAAACCGTCCCCGCCCTATACTCTCATGTGCGTCCTCAAGCCGATTATCGACGATCTTTAGATGTGCTGCAATACGTGAAGAGAAATGCTCCTCAAATCGTAACCAAGTCAGGGATTATGGTTGGTCTGGGAGAGTCGCCGGCTCAGGTTGCAGCTACGCTGGCTGATTTGCGCAGTGTAGGTTGTGATAGCTTGACAATAGGACAATATCTGGCTCCTTCTCCAGAACATATTCCCGTTGCAGAATATATAGTGCCGGAGCAGTTTCAATCATACCAGCAATTAGCAAAACGGCTTGGCTTTTCTCATGCTGCCTGTGGGCCGTTGGTACGTTCTTCCTACCATGCCGCAGAAGGATTTTCTCCGAAAATAAGTCTTTCCTCTTAGTAGGATTGGATAGATCATTTACTAGATAAAAAGTTTCAAAACTCATATTTAATATTGCTATCAAATCCTATTGCCGGAAAAACACTGTGAAGTTGTTAATCCGGCATTTTTGTTTTAGCGACATCATTATATTGCTGCGACAGCTTTTCCCTTACAACAATCAAGATGTTTACGTGGTAAATATCTTAAAGAAGGTACTGCATATCATGTTCTTAGCGTGGTTGGTGAACAATTAGAACAGGCAGGAATTGAGTTTGAAATTATTCATGTGGGAAACAAAATAATCAGGTGTTGTACTGCTTGCTTTTATGGGTGTGTAAGAAATTAAAATGAGAAATACGTGATCGCTGATGATGAAGTAAATGAAAAATAAACATCCTCCTACAAAAAGTAGGAGGATGTTATAAACTGAAGCCACAAATGCTGATAAGCTATCTTGTAAGACGGGAAGATTTGTTCTTTCAATGTCTGAAGTGCAAGATTCAGTTTAAAATCAAGGCTTATTATGAGCTCTTATTTATAAGCGCCGGTGCATTGCTGCAGGAGCGTTGTGATTGTTTCATAGCCCGGTGCGTCTTCATATAGAATCTTATACAAGCCGGTCAGTAAGGGTAGATCGCTGACTGCTAGCTTGGCTTCCTTTTCCAGCTGTTTTGCCATCAAATAACCAAAACGAATGGCCGGATAGCCTTCGACGGTGATTCCTTCCTCTTTCATTTTGGCGATCGCCTGACTGGCGGTAAGTCCCTCGCCAATCACTTCACCCAGTGTTCGGTTGCGTCCGGCTTCCCCGGTTACCTCCAGGTCACCTACCCCGGGAAGTCCATATACGGAGAGCAGAGTGCCTCCTAAGGCTTGGGAGATAATGCCCATTTCCGCTACTGCAAAAGTGAACAAGGCGGATTTCGTGTTGTTATGCAAAAAGCCTTTACGTTTTTTGAAGCCTTCTGCTATGCCTAAGCCGACAGCATAGGCGTTTTTCATAGCGGCACAAATTTCGGTTCCGGTTACATCGGTATTGACTTCAACACGATAGACATCAGTCATTAATGTTTTTTGAAGATATTTGGCGGAGGCTAAGTTCGCACTGGAATATGTAACCGAAGTAGGTGATTCCCAGACGACTTCGACAGCCTTGCAAGGGCCGCCGATAAAGACAAAAGAAAGGGTATCTGTAAGATGCTTTGGCAGCCGTTCTTTTAAAATATCCGGCAGCAGTACAACGTTGCCGTCCCCACTGTATTCAAAGCCTTTGGAGACACTGCCGATCATCATGCCGGGATGTAAATAAGGCGCAACTCGTTCAAATATCATTCCCAAAGCGTCCGACGTAATTGCCATAATGACAATGTCAGTATCCTGCATAGCCGCAGCCAGAGATTCTTCTTTGAAAGGTCTAACTGCTGACGGCAACGAACATTTATGCTTGGGATGAGGTTCTCCGGCTAGCAAGGCATTGATGATCTCATGATCCAGCTCGGTTCCCCACAGACGAACCTCATGATTGTTTTTTATAAGAGGTACAGTCAGAGCACTGCCCATGGCACCTGCACCTATAATTGTTATTTTCGACATAGCTGTCACGCTCCTTAACTTTTTACTAGGTGGAGTAAAAAGCGACAGCTTGACAGGATGCGATCCGTCGGATTCATTATAACAGATCTTATCCAAAAATCAATTGTCTAGTTGGCAATAGAACCCGGTACAATGTGTGCATGATTGGACCAGGCATTTGGGAAATTGGTTGGATTTGTTCTGCTGGAAAATATTTTCGATCGATAAAGGAGGAGAAGAATCAAGTCTTCCAGGGACCAAAGCACAAAACGTGGCAATCATTGGTACATAACTTGCATCTTATAGGCGAAGGTGGGGTAAATAAATGCGACAGTTATTAAAGATTATTAATCAGGAAAACAAAAAGAATCCTCTGACAGATGAAGAAATTGCTGCCCAATTAGGGATGGGAAGGAGTGATGTAGTCAAGCTCAGGCGATCACTGAGTATCGGAAACTCAAGACAGAGAATGAGAGAACTACTGGAAAAAGAGATTCATGTTTCAGTAAACAATTATCCTAATTTGTCAGAAAGGGCATTGACCCAAAAGTTAAATGAAAACGGTTTTTGTGTCTCCAGGCATATGGTTAGTGACTTATATCAGCAGATGAAAATGCAAGGTGCCTTTGCCGCAGCAAAATCAGAATCGCCTAACAGTAGTGAGGTCAATGATCAGCCGGTGAAACAAACACAAACCGCTTTTGACGCTTTAATCGGAGCGCAAGGCAGTTTGCGGACGCAAGTAGAGCTGGCTAAGGCTGCTGTTTTTTACCCACATAAGGGGCTGCATACTTTAATTGCCGGGGCAACTGGTGTTGGAAAAAGTGAATTGGCCTATTGTATGCACCGTTTTGCTTTGGAGTCTGGTACGAAACCAAGTGATACTCCTTTTGTGGTTTTTAACTGCGCCGATTATGCAGAGACGCCCCAGTTATTACTGGCTCAATTGTTTGGTTATGTTAAAGGTGCTTTCACCGGTGCGGAAGTGGACAAAGAGGGATTAGTGGAAAAAGCCAATCAAGGGATTTTATTTTTAGACGAAATTCACAGGCTGCCGCCGGAAGGACAAGAAATTCTTTATTATCTAATTGATAAGGGAAAGTTCCGGCGGCTGGGTGAAAGTGAGACCTTTCGTAATGTAAGTTTGATGCTGATTGCGGCGACGACGGAAAACATCGAGTCATTTCTGTTACTGCCTTTCCGCCGCCGAATTCCAATGGTGATTGAACTGCCGACGATTGCACAGCGTCCTTTGGAAGAACGGTTTCAAATCATTGCAAGTTTTATTCGGGAGGAAGTCAGCCGTATCAAATTGGCAATGAGGATTTCGTATAACGCAGTAGTTGCCTTACTTATGTATGAATGTCATGGCAATATTGGTCAATTGCGGTCAGATATACAGGTTGCCTGTGCCCGGGCTTTTCTGAAGAATATGGCACAAAAAGAAAAATTGTTAAAAATAGAGATTAATGATTTGACGCATCAGGTTGTTAAAGGGTTGCTGCTTTTAAATGAGCAGCGTCCTATCATAGAAAAAATTCTGCAGGGGGATCTGGAGATCTCCCCGACTGACGAACAAAGGGCACCATTAGTGGAACCCACGTATTTATTGCCGAATGAAGTATATCAGGAAATTGAAGACAATTATATTAAAATGGAAAATCAGGGAATCGACCTTGCGATTATCAATCGCGTCATCAGTGATGAACTTGAGGCTAAGGTACGGCAGCTGATTAAGCAGGCGCAAGGCAATAAGCAAAACATGATTCGGCAGGATTTAGAAAAAATTGTGGGCGAAAAAATCGTCAATGCCGTTGATCGAATGATAAAGCTGGCTAGAACCCGGCTGCCAGATATTGATGATAGTTTGTTATATTGCTTGGCTACCCATTTAGCGGCCTCTTATGAACGCATCCGGATGAATAACAAGCTGATTGTCAATCCTCAATTTCAGAAGATGCAGACCGAATATCCGGCAGAGTACGAACTGGCACGGAGAATGGCACAAATAGCCTCTTATTATCTTGGAACAGACTTGCCGGAAGATGAGATTGCTTTTATTACTATGTACTTAAAATCTTATGCTAGAAAAGATCATCTACATGAAGTCCATGTGGGAGTTGTGGTACTCACTCACGGACGGGTGGCCGAAGGAATGGTACAGGTTGCCAATCGACTGCTCGGCGTTGATTATGCTAAAGCCTTGGAAATGCCATTAGAGGAGAGATCCGAAGATGCACTACAGCGGGCTATACATATCGTGCGGCAGGCGGACAACGGCAAAGGGGTTCTAATGTTAGTGGATATGGGGTCTTTGGTCGGTTTCGGTAAACTGATTACTGATACCACCGGTATAGTAACGCGCATGGTAACCCGGGTCAATACACCGATGGTGATTGAAGCAGTACGCAAGGCATTAGCTCCGGATGCGGATATTGAGGAAATCGCTAACGCGCTGCACTGGGACAATTCAAACGATGAAACGGATTTATGCTATGTAAGCAATGGTCATAATTTACCGGATGCGATTGTGACTATTTGCCTTACCGGTCACGGAGCGGCGGAGTGGATGGCAAGAATCATTGCCGAATACATGCCGCAATGTTTGGAACAAGTAAAGATCATTACCATAGGGGCTTTAGTGGAAGAAGATCTACAGACTCGTTTAAGGCAAATCGGGCAGAATTATAATCTTCTTGCTGTGATAGGAACTTTGGGGACGGTGATACCCGGAATTCCGTTTATTACCACCAAGGAGATTGTAAAAGGGAATGGCTTGGAAAAATTAAAGAGAATTATACAATTGCACGGCAACTCAAATAAAGCAGGATCGATTCATTTAGCAGCCGGAAGGTACTCGCTGAATGGTTTAATCCGACCGGAACTTGTATTGTTAAACTGCTCCCATAAAAGCAAAAATGAAGTCTTGAATACATTGGCTCAGATATTAGTTAGTCAGGGGCATGTACGGGAACAGTATATCGTCTCCATTTATGAGCGTGAGGCACTGGCTCAAACCTTATTTCAGGATGTGGCATTGCCCCATGGCAGTCCGGAATATATTCTGAAACCGGCAATTGCAGTAATGACGCTGCAAGAACCGATAGAGTGGGTTGATGGATATCGGGTAGAGATTGTATTTATGCTGGCTCTCAACAATTATCAAAAAAATGAATTTAAAAAATTATATTCTTTGTTGAATGACCGCGAGCAGCTGATGAAAATGAAGCAATCGAAAAATATAGAACAATTTATGAGGGTGATTACAGATGGCCAAATGTTTTGAATTTGACGAAAAAGTGATAGCCGTTGGCTTGGAAGCCAGTGATAAAGAAGATGCATTGCGACAGATGGCACAAATGCTGCAGAACGCGGGATATGTCCGCGAGACCTATAGCGAAGCTATTATCCGGCGTGAACGCACTTTTCCTACTGGTTTGCCAACAGGAGAGAATGGAGTGGCAATTCCACATACTGATATATGCCATGTCATAGCTCCGATGATTGCCGTCGGGATTCTTAAAACACCTGTCGAGTTTCAAAACATGGGTGACATTGAGGATGCGATACATGTAAAAATTATGTTTATGCTGGCAATGAATAATTGTAATAATCAGGTGAGATTACTGTCTGAATTGATGCAGATCATTCAGGATCGGTATTTGTTGAAGAAACTATGCATAGCACAATCGGTAACCGAGATTGGCCGGCTGCTGAAGGATAAAATTCACTTTTAGGCGATGTGAATATGGGGAAAGGAGGTGAAACAAATGAAAACATTTCGTATACTTGCCATTTGTGGTACAGGGATCGCTACTTCAACCGTTGCTGCCGAGAAATGCAAGCAATATTTGACTAAACGGGGTTTGAAAGTAGAAGTGGTTGAATGTAAAGCAGTAGAAGCGTCTGGAAAAATCCCGGTATATTCTCCCCATGTGGTAGTTGCAACGACCCCGGTTAACGAGAGCGCATTGCATGGCACCAAGAAATTTAGCGGATTACCGTTTTTGACGGGCGTAGGTATGGATAAGTTAGCTGATGAGATTGCTGCTTATTTGCAGAGTTTAGAGTAGTGTTTCCCTACTCTAAACTCTTGGGATACGATGTTTGCAGAATCTTGTAGATTATTAAACAAAAAAATATGGGGAGGAACGTTTTGTGCAAATAATAAATTTTATTCTTAATCTGGGACCTACCGTCATGATGCCGATCATTATCATGCTTTTAGGATTGCTTTTTCGGCAGGGATTTCCCAGGGCTTTTCGTTCCGGTTTAACGATCGGTATGGGGTTCGCCGGAATATTTCTGGTTATAAGTATGCTTACCAGCAATTTATCGCCAGCTACCCAGGCTATGGTTATAAACTGGGGATTGCGTCTGGATGTAATGGATGTCGGCTGGCCAATCGCGGCGGCAATCAGCTTTGGTACACCCATTGTTCCAGCCGTTTTTATCATGGGTCTGTTCATTAACATTTTGATGTTGTCTTTAAACTGGACCAAAACGATGGATATCGACTTATGGAATTACTGGCATTTTATCTTTTCTGGTGCGTTGATTATGTATCTGACCGATAGTGTTATTTTGGGTATTATTGCATCCGGTATTACCATTGTCATTATCCTTAAACTGGCTGATTGGACGCAGCCGTATGTGGCAAAAGTCTTCGATATGCCCGGTATATCATTACCACATACGGAGTCCGTATCCTGGGCTCCTCTCGGGATCTTGTTAAATAAAGTAATCGATAAGATTCCCGGTATCAATAAAATTGATATTAATCCGGAAAAGATTCAAGAACGGTTTGGCGTTTTTGGGGAACCCATGTTAATTGGTTTGGTTCTTGGTGCATTTATTGGCGTCTTGGCCGGATATACTGTCGAAGGTATTGTCAAGTTAAGTGTGAATATGGCAGCTGTACTTTTTCTGATGCCGCGAATGGTTCGTATTTTAATGGAAGGTCTGTTGCCTTTGTCGGAAAGCGGGCGTGAATACCTCAGTAATCGATTCCCTGGCAAAGAAGTATTTATCGGTTTAGATGCTGCTGTCGTTATTGGTCACCCTTCAGTAATGGCTGTTTGCATTTTGATGATTCCGATTACCCTGCTTTTGGCTGCTGTTCTTCCAGGTAACAGAATCTTGCCATTCACCGACTTGGCCGGGTTACCCTTCTTCTTGCTTTGGGCTGTAGCTCCCTCAAAAGGTAATGTATTTAGGGGTCTCATTATCAGTACGATTTTTATGGTTGGTATACTATATATCGCAACCGATTTGGCACCAGTTACTACCTTAATGGCAAAACAGGTAAATTTTCCATTCCCAGAAGGAACTGCTGCTATCTCTTCACTTGATGGAGGCGCTCATCTAATTCCTTATATTTTATTTAAATTTGTTGAAATTTTCTATTAATTGCGAGTTGCCTATATAACGTAAAGTTATATTTATCGGTGTTACAATCCAATAGTTGGTTCGATGTTGCAGTAAGGAATGTTGATAGGTAACGTTCTGTGCAGACTATGCAGCACTGAATAAAGGAGGTAACTTATGGTTTATGAAATGATGAGAGCTATGGCTGGACCTTATATATGCAGCTTAGTAGATTCGTATATTGCTCACCAGGATGTCCTTAATAGTGTCGTTGTTACCGGAGGGCTTACTTGGCGGGTGTATAAGCAGAAATACTGGAAACGTATCAGACCGAAAGGGAAGCAAAAAGAGAATTTCTTCAGTAGAATTTAAATCTACAAGAGGCTTTCGGTGTAATAGGAAAAATTGTTTTTTTGTATTGGCATAGCTATTATTTATGGTATTCCACATTAGGGAGGAGAATCACGTTAGCATTGGTTAAAACAGCATCAGGTCATGGTAATTTGGAAGTTCTTAAAAAAGAGGAGCCTACAGTCGATATGATGCTATAAAATCAGGTGCGGCGATTAAGGCAGTAATGCATGTTTAGTAAAAGATGATCGAATCACTTAATAGTTATTCTGCTAAATGAAAATATTGTAGACCAATCAAATTCTTTAATTTCTAAGAATTTGATTGGTTTTTTTTGTTGTCTTTATCATAGTGGTGTTATTGTCGTTTTTCAAAAATAAATAATAAAAAATAAATAATAAAAAAGCAATAAAAAATAATTGACTATTCTAAAAAATAAAAGTATACTAAACGTAAACATAGGTAAAGACTCTGAACAAATGTAAAAATAAGAAGGTTCTTGTGAATAAATTAGGAGGGCGAGTGAATGTTGGGATTAAATTACAAGTTAGAAGAATTAGAAAAGAACGGTAAGAATATATTGACAGGTATTATTGGAGCGGGTCAGATGGGAAAAGGTATGATCAGCCAGATGACTCTGATGAAGGGCATGACGCCGGCAGTAGTTGTGGATATTAATATAGAGAATGCAAAAAAAGCATTTTTGCATGCAGGAATTGATGAAGGAAATATTAAATATGCTAAGACCGCTGCCGAAGCAGATGTGTTTATTAAAGATGGCAAGTCTGTTATTGCGGATCATAGTGATGTTGCCACCAAATCGGAATTCATTCAAGTTGTTATTGATGCAACAGGAGTGACAGAAGTAGGAGCAAAAATTGCTTTAGATACAATACTTGGCAAGAAACATATTGTAATGCTGAATGCAGAAGCAGATGTTGTGATTGGGCCCATCCTAAAGAAGTTCGCTGATGTCGCAGGTGTTATTTATACAGGGGCTGCTGGAGATGAGCCGGGGGCAGTGAAAGAATTATATGACTTTGCCGTAGCGTCAGGTTTTGAGGTTAGAGTGATCGGAAAAGGCAAAAATAACGCTTTGGATTTTGATTGTAACCCAGATACTGTTTTGGAAGAAGCTACTAGAAGAGGTGTTAGCCCTCACATGCTGGCATCATTTAAAGAAGGAACGAAAACAATGGTTGAGTTGGCATGTATGTCTAATGCCACGGGTTACATTTGTGATGTAAGAGGGGGACATGGCATCAGTGGTGAGGTAAAAGATTTGCCACAATTGCTTAGCTTAAAAGAAGAAAATGGAGTATTAAATCAATATGGTATTGTAGATTTCGTGAATGGCATTGCTCCTGGAGTATTTGTAATTGTGACAAGTAAACTGCCTGAAGTAAGAGCAGAAATGGAATATGTGAGTATGGGGAAAGGACCTAACTATATATTGTATCGTCCCTATCATTTGTGCAGCTTAGAAACTCCTCTGTCAGCAGCAAAAGCTGTATTGGATCATCAAGCCACGATTGCACCAATGGGAGGTTTGGTATCAGAAGTGATAACCGTTGCTAAAAAGGATCTAAGGGCAGGCGATCACTTAGATGGTATTGGTGGATATACAGTCTATGGAACGATTGAAAGATATGAAATAGCCAAAGAAATGAACGCTCTGCCTGTCGGTCTAGTTAATAAAGATACAATTTTAAAACAAGATGTTAAGAAAGGCGATCTTATTACCTATGACATGGTGCAGCTGCGCGAGGATTCTTTCATTCTCCAAATGAGAAGGCTTCAAGATAAATTATTTGCGTAAGAATTTCATTCATGCTGCTTTCTTTGCGATAAGGGTAATGTTCTCCTAAAATGAATATTCGTTAGTATAGGATTATCATTAGCTTCTCAAGGGTTGAAGAAATTTTTATTGTCAATTTGTGGCTAATGCTATATTATTTTTGTGAACTGGATAAATATACTAACAATATAGTTGGAGGGAGCAAATATGCAAAAGATAGTTGATGATAATCGTCTAATTGTGAAATGCTGTAAATTATATTATGAAGAGTATTATACGCAAAATGAAATTAGTAATATCTTAGGAGTTTCAAGGCCTACTATTTCAAGATTATTAAAAGAGGGGCGAGATTTAGGTATTGTAAAGATTGAGATTATTAACCCTTTTGAACGTGATTTTGAGGAATTGGAGAGGCGAACTGAAAAGCGGTTTCAGATTAGAGAAGTGCTCGTTATTGAAGATGAGGCTGATGAATTAATGCAAAAAAGACAGCTGGCGAAAGCCGCTGCCAAATATTTGCGGAGGATTGTAAAAGATGGCGATACCCTTGGAATTTCAATGGGAACCACTCTTAAGGCAATTGCAGAACATATCAACAATAACGAAAAACGCAAATTAACCTTCATTCCTTTAATTGGAGGGGTAGGACAGTCTAAAATCGATATTCATCCGAATGATATTGTTATGGGATTAGCCCAAGCCTTTGGTGGAAATTTTAAATTGCTGCATGCACCTGCTGTAGTCAGTAACGAAAATATAAAAAAAGAACTGCTGAAAGAGCAGAGTATTAAAGAAGTGATTGATCATTCCAGATTATGTAATATCGGCATTGTAGGAATCGGTTCACCTACGGATATGGGTTCTACTATGATGACTTCAGGATATTTTAATGAAGATGATACGAAAGAATTTGCCCAATTAGGCATAGTAGGAGATATCTGTCTGCAATTTTATGATATAAATGGCAATGCAGATCGATTTGAATTTAACAAGAGAGTAGTAGGAATTAATTTAACAGATTTAAAAAAAATTAATACAGTGATTGGTGTAGCTTGTGGCGAAAAAAAAGTGAATGCGATTATTGGTGCTTTGAATAGTAAAATTATCGATGTTTTAATCACAAACTATAGTAATGCAGTAGCTATTAATAAGTATAAAAATTCTAAATAAGAAGAGATAAAGAGGTTCATATGGATGTCTAGCTCGTTTCAAGGGAAAATTTTCATCATTTTTCAAAGAAGACTGACAGAAGGATTCTAGAGTACTAAAGAAATAGATTGATGATGAAATTCCCTTTTCCCTTGAATTATTATTAGAAAAGTCCGAATTGTTGAATAAATAAAATCGAACTAATACTGTTATATTGAGTAAGAGGAGGAAAAGCATGGAGAAATTATTACTGATTGCCTTCTTGTTTTATGTCCTGCAAATGATTTTAACGTATTTTCAAGTGAAAGATTTTCGAAGTAATGTTAATGAACTAAAAAAGAAGGGCGTTATTGGCATTGGGTCAAAAAAAAGGAAGCTGTCTGCTGGTACGATTATTATTCTTGTCAGCAATGAATTCGGAGACATTATAGAAGGCCGGATGATGCAAGGGTTTAGCATCTTAGCCAGATTTAAGAACCTTAAAGATTTTAATGGATTTAATGTTGGGGAATTAAAAGAAAGAATGCAAAGAGAAAGCAGTAAAGATACAGCAACGCTGGATGCACTAAAGCAGATTGAAAATCAATTAGTAAAGCTTGAGGCTATGTAATTGATTTGCCTATATACAGCTATAGAAGGGAAGGAGGCGTTAGGTAAATCGTTTAGATGAGGAAAATTGTACGAGGAAAAAGTAAAGGGAGGTAAGATTTCATGCTGATATTAGCACAGTTAGCTCAAAGTTTCATTGCACTATTTCAAAAAGGTGGAGAAGTTTTTGTAAGCTTAGTTACGGGGATTCTTCCGACACTGATTGTTCTTATTACAGCGGTAAATTCATTGATTGGTTTAATTGGTGAAGAACGAGTCAATACAATTGCCAAGGCTGCCACGAAAAATATTGTTTTACGTTACACGATATTTCCCATTATGGCTGTATTTTTCCTAACAAATCCGATTTGCTACAGTTTTGGCAGGTTTTTGCCAGAAAAGTATAAACCTGCTTTCATGGATGCGTCCATATCTTTTGTACACCCGATTACTGGTTTGTTCCCGCACGCCAATGCTGCTGAATTATTTGTATGGGTAGGTATTTCCAGCGGTATCACAGCTTTAGGTCTTCCTTTAGGTGATTTGGCAGTTCGCTATTTTATTACCGGTGTGATTGTAATCTTAATTAGAGGTATTTTAACGGAAAAAATGACCATTTATATGATGAATCGCAAAAATTATTTACCATGGGGCATTTGGCACGTGTGCTGCCTATGCTGATTGAGTTTGGTGTATGGA
>JBEQCC010000014.1:0-13635 GCA_041639455.1 Pelosinus sp.
ACTAGTTGGGGGCCTATAGACATTGTGAGTGCTGGCACAGGAGAAATGAAAAAACGTTATGGTTTTATTTATGTTGATAAAGACAATAAGGGTAAGGGAAGCCTGCGGAGAATTCCTAAGAAGAGTTTTTATTGGTATAAAAACGTGATAGAGAGTAATGGGGAAGACTTATGATTGATAAATCTCAAAGCCGATATGTTTCTGTATATGAGGATACTGAGAAGTTAATGAAAAACGCGGGTAATTGCTGTATTTGCTTCTGGCCTATTATCCAATAATTTCGAAAAAAGGACGCAGATACTATGAGTTGGCCAAAAAATATGAAAGTTGCCAGTAAGTTGTTAGTGCTAAACGATAGTGGATGGGAGGAGGACCTTTATGGTTAAGCTTACTGTTTCGAAAGATAAGAAATACTTTAAAAATGGCGATAAAAAGTTCTTTTATTTGGCAGATACAGTCTGGAGTGCTTTTACTAATATATCTTTTGAAGAATGGGAAGAGTATCTTATTTATCGAAAAATGCAAGGTTTTAATGCTCTTCAAATCAACATTCTTTCACAATGGGATGCCAGCGGATCTGACATAGATATAAAGCCGTTTGCTTGCAATGAGGATGGCACATTTAACTTCTATGATATCAATGAGGAATATTTTAATCGAGCGGAAAAAATGGTGGAAGCAGCGGTAAAAAAGGGATTTGTTCCTGTGTTGGTGCTGCTATGGTGTAATTATGTTCCGGATACCTGGGCCACTAAATTGATACAGGCCAATAAAATGCCGCTGGATATGGTTGATAAGTACGTAGAATACGCAGCAAAAACTTTTTCGAAATTTAATCCCATCTATGCAGTAAGCGGTGATACTGATTTCCCAACCGAACTTGCCATGAGTTATTACACGACGGCGCTTAAAACAATAAAAAAAGTCAGTCCTGAATGTCTGACTACTATGCATATTCAAGGTCGATTAACGGAGCTGCCTCCAGAATATATGAACGATACAAACTTAGATTTTTACATGTACCAGTCAGGGCATAATACAGAGTACCGTCATATGCCTTATGTCATGGCACAAGATTTTTATCATAAGCCAGTTAAAAGACCAATTATAAATGCTGAGCCCTGTTATGATCAAATGGGATTTAGTAGGCGCATTTATGGAAGATTTACAACTTTTGATATTAGAAAAGCTGCATGGCAGAGCTTGTTATCTGGTGCTAGTGCTGGTATCACCTATGGTGCACATGGAATTTGGAGCTGGCATAAAAAAGGGAAGAAATTTGGAATTACTGGAGAAGGATTTGATAAGCCCTATGCTTGGAGAGAGGCTCTGCATTTTGCCGGAGCCTGGGATTATTCTTTTATAAAATGGATATTTGAAATATATGATTTATATGATGTGGAACCAATGAAGAATATCCTTAACAAAACAGAAGAAATTAGAATGGCCGGAAAACTTGATTTAAGCAAAATTGCAATTTATGTGCCATCTAATACAACGATAATCATAGATCGGGAGTTTGTTGATTATCATTTCATCATGATTGATTTGGAAAACCGACATATTGCTAAACCGATAGTTGAAGTTAGCAACGAACAATCCATTGTCCAGATGCATGATTTTACTTCAGATGTACTGATTATTGGAATAAAAGACTAAAATGTAAGAATTTAAAAAATTATATTAGCTCTATCCATATCCCTGATAGCCAGCGGTATTTTTGCTTTTGCGTAGATAGCGACGACCGTCCGGGATATTTGAGACTGGAGTGAATTATAGCCATACTTGGTGTGGATAAAGAATTTGGTGCATACAGGCGTGAGATTTTCCGTGCCTTTGCTTTGGTGCAAGATAAAAATATTGAGTATACGATATAAATAAGAAAAGACAAAAGAGAAACACGATTTGCTGCTGATGCAAATGATGTTTCTCTTTTTTTCGCGTATTGTCGGTTCAAAAGGTTTTATTTTCAAAAGCGTAGCAATGGCTACCGAATTGCTAAATTGGTTATAGTATAATTGGTCTAATCAAAGTAAATGAAAATCAAAATCAGTAAGGGGTGACGTAATGTATCGTTTAGGCATAGATATAGGTTATTCCACATTCAAATATATCATCTTAGATGACAATGAGCGAGAAATAGGCAGTGAATATTTGTTTCATCGCGGCAATATTGATGCAGTATTTAGGAATATGCTGCAAAAAATAGAAAATGAATATAAAATAGAAGAATTTTATTTTGGTATCACCGGCGAACAGGCAGAAGGAATGCCTGCTTTGAAGAATTATTACCTGAATGAAGTCACGGCGTTAATTGAAGGCGCTTTTGCCAGCAATGACTCATTGCAGAGCATCATTGAGCTGGGAGCCCAAAAAGCGAAGTGCATTACAAATCTTTCGGCACAAGACCGAACGCATATCAAATTTTCCATGAATTCAAGTTGTTCTGCCGGAACGGGATCTTTTTTGGAAGAACAAGTTTCACGGCTGGGAATTAGTCTGTATGAGTATTCCGATTACACGGAAAAGGCGACAACGATACCACGAATTGCCGGACGATGCAGCGTGTTTTCCAAAACCGATATGATCCACCATCAACAGGAAGGTGTGAAAACGGAAGATATATTATTAGGGTTAGCATACGCTCTAGTGCGAAATTTTAAAGCCAATGTGGTACAAAAAGCGATTCTTGCAAAACCGGTTATGCTCACTGGAGGTGTAGTGTATAACAAAGGTGTTATAAAGGCATTAAAAGAAGTATTTGCGTTAGAAGATGAAGACATCTTGATACCAGTGCATTTTGATAAGATGAGTGCTTGGGGTGCGGCTCGTCTTGCTAATGAGAAAAAGCAGGTAGTTACTTTGGAAGAGCTTAAAAGTGCTGCTGGTTTTTCACATAAAAAGGATGCACGAAATGATGGTTATCCCGCCTTATATCCCTTTGGTCAAAATGAGAGTATTCATAAACATGACTGCCAGCATGTGGCTAACCGTTATGAGGGATATTTGGGAATTGACATTGGCTCTACCAGTACGAACCTGGTATTAATCGATGATGAGAAAAATGTTATTGCATACCGCTATTTGCGTACAAAAGGGAATCCTAGACAGGCTGTTCGCGAAGGAATGGATTCTTTGCAGGAACAGTTTGAGCATCGTCTTACGATAAAAGGTATGGGCACTACGGGATCAGGGCGCTATCTCATTGGGAATGAATTAGAAGCAGCAGTCATTGTAGATGAGATTACTGCGCAAGCCAAAGGTGCGGTAGAGGCTGATTCTGAGGTGGATACTGTTTTTGAAATCGGCGGACAGGATTCTAAATATATCAGCATACAAAACGGTATGGTTGTGGATTTTGAGATGAACAAAATATGCGCTGCAGGAACAGGATCGTTTATTGAAGAGCAGGCAAAAAAACTAGATATTCCTATTGAAGATTTCTCCCAGCTGGCACTGCAAAGTGAAAACCCCTTGAATTTGGGAGATCGATGCACGGTGTTTATTGAAGGAAATATTGCGAAAGCCTTGGCAAGTAATGAAAGTAAGGAAGATATTGCCGCAGGACTGGCTTACTCCATTGTAAGCAACTATCTAAACCGTGTGGTGGGAAATAGAGCCATTGGTAATAAAGTGTTCTTACAGGGAGGGATTGCTCATAACCAGGCGGTGGTCAACGCATTTCGTGCGGTTCTAAAACGTAATATCATCCTGCCGAGATTCTTCAGTGTTACAGGTGCATTAGGTACTGCACTTTTGGTCAAGGAGAAGTTGGCGCAAAGTGCCAACTTTGTCAGCAAAGAGGTCGGCCATTCCATCCCGCGAAACGTGGACCAGGAGATGGAAGGGTTATTTCTAAAAGGTTATACCGGAGCCATTGATGCTGCAAAGCTTACAATTGGTATTCCCAGAGTCTTATTCTTGCACAAATTGTTTCCTATGTTTCATGAAATATTTAAAACACTCGGTTTTAATGTAGTTTTATCCAAAGCAACAGATGAGGAAATTGTGGCTCTTAGTCAGGAGTATTCCTTAGAAGAAACTTGCTATCCCATAAAACTGATCAATGGTCATGTAGCTTCTTTATTAAACCAAGACGTTGATTATATTTTTTTGCCAAGTTTGTACACCATGAAGCATGATGTTTCAAAATCCCGGGAAGATTATGCCTGCGTATACATGCAGACCGCCTCGCAGATTGTTTCCCATGTGATGGACTTAGAGAAAAAAGGTGTGAAATTATTAGCTCCAGCCCTTTCCTTCAAGTTCGGCAAAGTGTATATGATGAAGACTTTACTGAGTATGGGAAAGGACTTGGGGAAAAATAAAGGGCAGATGGCATTTGCCATTATGAAAGGCATGGCGAGGATGCAGGAATATGGCAGGGATGTGGAGGTCTTGAGCCAGGAATTGGTTAAGAGTCTTCAAGATGGGGAAAAGGCCTTTGTGATTATGACCAGAACCTATAATGTAGCGGACCCTGTACTGAATATGAAGATTCCTCAAACCTTAAGGGCGATGGGCTATAAGGTACTAAACCTTGGTAACATTCCGGCTTTTGACTATGATGTTTCAGAGGATCATCCCAATATGTATTGGCCCTTTGGACAACATATTTTAGCCGGAGCAAAAATTGTACGGGATATGCCCAATCTGTATCCCATCTATATTACCAATCATGGCTGCGGCCCAGATACGGTGTTGAGTCATTATTTCAATGCCGAAATGCAGGGAAAACCATATTTGCATATTGAGGTTGACGAACACTCATCAAGTGTCGGGGTTATTACCCGATTAGAAGCATTTATTAATAGTTTGGATCATTATGATGCAAAAACGGCGATAGAAAAATCAGTACCTCATACCACCCTAAGTAAAGAAGAAGTCTTCCAGGGAAAGCTGTTATTGCCAAATCTTTATCCTTATAGTCAAGTTTTGTGTGAATGGTTTACATCCAAGGGAATTGCAGCAGATATTTTACCGCCAACCAGCCAACAGTCATTAGAAGCGGGAAAAGGATTTACCAAGTCTAAGGAATATGTATCTATGTTTTCCTTATTGGGGGACATCTTCTATCATTTGGAGAAATCTGGGGAGAAGAGAATTAAACTGTGGTTGCCCCAAAGTGAAGGCAGCGAGGTGTATGGTCAGTACGGAAGGCTGGTAGAAGAAAAATTAAAAGGCGCAGGCTATCACGGGGAAGTGGTTTCTCCATTTATTGAAGACTTATTGGGAAGCAAGGAATATGGCTATGACTTTGCATTAGGGGTTATGGCGGCTGATTTGGCTCAAGCTTCTGATCCAGTCGACCGGGAAACGATTTTGCTGAAAATACTGGAGTTAATCAGGCGCAATGGGCTGAATGAACAGAACCTGATCCAGCTTTCTCAAGATGTGTATCGAAGATTACAGAAAAAGACATATGATAAAAGGATCGTTGTTCTGGGAGAATGGAGCGTTATATTCAATGAATATATAACGAACTCGCAATTAAAAGGTTTAGAGGAAAATCATAAAATGATGTACCAGCCTTTATCTGAGGTTCTACTGTTTACAGGGTATGAGAGCCTCAAGAAAACTTCTAAGAACCGGAAAGGATTCAAAGAGCAGCTAGAGAAAGTAAAGAGCGTAATGAAGAATATTTCGGATGGTTTGTCAGAATATAGTCCTTTTGATAGGGATATTGATGAGTTAATGAGAGAAGCTGATGGGAGGTTGCCCCTATATGCCGGAGGGGCGGGACGTTATCGACTTGCCAAGATATTTCGTTGTCCAGAGCATGTGGATGGAATTTTGGCGGTGAGTTCCATGTATGAAAATACAGCTACCATACAGAAACTATTGAGAGACAGAGATAAAGGCGAGATCAGACATCCTGTGCTTGATCTGGCCTATGATGGATCGAGTCATAGTAATAACAAAGAGCTACTTGATACGTTTATGCACTATATATAAGACTAGGCGGTATGAAAAATTCGCGGAAAATGCCCTGAAGACGATAACTCGTTTTCAGGGCATTTGTCTCTGCGAATAGAAAAGCATAAGTTTCTTCAGTACTCTCCTTTTCCTCACCATAACATCTTTAGTTTTAGATAGAGAAAAATGAGTATAACAAAATCGTTGTAAGGCATAATAAAGTGGTAAATAGATAAAAATAGAATTAGAAATGCTCATGTCTTAGATTTTTATAAGACAAGGAATTACTGGAAAATAGAATAACAAGGGGAGACTAAAATGGATAATTCAATGTTTTGTTATCAGTGTGAGCAAACATTTGGCGGAAAAGGTTGCACGAAAAGTGGTGTTTGTGGAAAAACACCTGAAATTGCAAATTTGCAGGATTTGTTAATTTATCAGTTAAAGGGAATCTCTTGCTATGCAAAGCCCCTAATTGAGCAAGGAAAAAAGATTGATAAAGAAATTGTAAAATTTGTAGAAAATGGTTTATTTACAACCTTAACAAATGTAAACTTTGATGCTCAGGTGCATGTGAATTTAATCAAGGAATCGCAAAAGATTAAAGAAAAGTTGAGAAATTTGGCGCCAGAGGGGCAATATCCAGAAGCAGCTACTTTTAATGTAAGTGATACCAAAGAAGAAATGCTAAAAGAAGCAGTGAAGGCTGGAATTATGTATGATCAGGATCTGGATGCTGATATCAGGTCCTTGCGCTCTACAATATTATTTGGACTAAAAGGTATTAGTGCCTATGGACATCAAGCTCGATTTATTAACTACCATAGTGATCAAGTAGACCAATTCTATTTCTTAGGTTTGGAAGCTACAACGAATGATCGTTTAACCCTTGAAGAAATGATACGGATGGTAATGAGAACCGGGAACATGAGTGTAGAAGTAATGAAGGTGCTGGATGAGGCCAATACTACAACATACGAAAATCCTTCTCCTCACAAAGTGAATGTAAATGTGAAGAAAGGCCCATTTATTATTGTGTCCGGTCATGATCTAAGAGATCTAGAAATGCTGCTTGAACAAACAGAAGGCAAGGGCATTAATATTTATACCCATGGTGAAATGCTGCCCGCTCATGGATATCCTGCACTGAAAAAATATAAGCATTTAGTCGGTAACTATGGTTCTGCCTGGCAAAATCAACAAAAAGAATTTGATGAAATACCAGGATGTATTTTAATGACGACGAACTGTCTGATGAGACCAAGAGAAACCTATAAGGATAGAATCTTTACGACGAGTGTTGTAGGCTGGGATGGAGTAAAATACATTGGGGCCTCTGGCGACGGAACTAAGGATTTTAGTGAAATCATCAAGAAATCACTGGAACTGGGTGGATTCAAAGAAGAGGAAGAGAAAAAAGAAATCCTCGTTGGTTTCGGGCATCATGCTACGTTATCTCATGCCGAAGCCATCGTTAATGCAGTTAAGGAAGGAAAATTAAGACATTTCTTCTTAATCGGCGGCTGTGATGGGGCAAGACCGGGCAGAAGCTATTATACAGAGTTTGCTCAAATGGTTCCTGAGGATTGTGCCATTCTTACGTTAGCTTGCGGTAAGTACCGATTTAACAAATTGGATTTTGGAACGGTAGCTGGCTTGCCAAGGTTACTTGATATCGGCCAATGTAATGATGCCTACTCAGCTGTTCGGATCGCTACGGCATTGGCTGATGCTTTTGATACGGATGTCAATTCTCTGCCGCTTTCCATTATACTTTCCTGGTATGAGCAAAAGGCAGTTGCTGATCTATTAGCATTATTATCACTGGGGATCAATGGAATGTACTTAGGACCTAGCTTACCGGCCTTTATATCCCCTAATGTGCTGCAATACCTCGTGGAAACCTTTGCTATCAAACCAATCAGTACACCTGGGGATGATTTAAGAAGTGCGCTTAAGCAGGCCAATTAGGAGTAAGGCAGAGCAATTCTTGCCTGGATGGCTAAAACCCGCGGATATCGCGGGTTTTTTATTTTCAAATAAAAGAAGATAAATGGGTAAAGTCGTGATAAAATTGTCATAATGCCAGATCCATTATAAATAAGAAAGTAGGAAATAATAGGATGCAATTTGCGATAACAGAAAAATTTCATGAGAAGTATCTAGAAGATGTAACAATGGAAATTAGTCAGGATAGTCTATGGAGAAAGAGGCTTTTCGAGGGACAATATCATGAACAGTTTTTAGCAACATATAAAGAATTAGCAGAACTTCCCTGCCGGCTATGGACGATCTTTTCTCAATACGGCTTGGAATTTTTGGTTTCAAAGGTTCAATCCTGTCCTGAAACATTTGATGAAGGCTTAATCATCTTCAAATTTGAAGCCAAAGGATTTTCACATCTAGTGCGTTATTCAGGTAATGATCGAAATGATTTTGAATGAATTTAGTTCAGTGAGATAAGATGTAATCCATAAATGGAGCAATGTTTTTTCATTGCTCCAAAGGAATGAGATATTTTTATAGTTGTAAAGCCGCGGATCATCCTTTTAAGGAAGAATTAGCGGCTTTTACGATTTTTTTACTCGTTAATTTTTTGCATATAGTAAATTTGGAGTATTGAATAGGAGCAACGGGCAGAAACATGTTAGTTTGCTGTTATTGTTTTTAGTATTTTACAATATTATAATTAAGGACAATAGTAGAATGTAAGAGGTGATAATAATGAAAAAACAAAGTATCGTGATGTTAACAATCCTCTTTTTTATGGTAGGCTCGCTTACAGCTTCTTGTGCCAGTAAAATACAATCCCCTAAGTCGCTGGATGTCTCTGCCGTCAGCGTGGATGAATTTTTCGCAAAGAACGAAGGAAGCTTTATTCTCAAAGATTTAGAATCGGAAAAAATGTTCATTTACAACAACGAGAGAGCTAAAAGGCAAAGAACCCCAAACTCTACATTTAAGATTATGAATTCATTAATTGGATTGCAGGTAAAGGCAGTTAAAGATGAATATGAGATTAAACATTGGGATGGCACTAAACGAACATTAGATAACTGGAATCAAGATCATACTCTTGCTTCCGGCATGAGAAATTCCGTTGTCTGGTATTATCAAGAAATGGCTCGGGATATCGGTGAAGAGCATATGCAGGAATGGTTGGACCGATGTTCCTACGGAAACCGTGATATGAGTGGAGGCATTGATCGGTTTTGGCTCAATAGCTCATTGAAGATTTCTCCATTAGAGCAGGTTGATTTTCTGGAAAGGCTATATCGGGAGACTCTTCCCTTCGATAAAGGTGTAATGAAAACCGTTAAACGGATCATGATCCAGCAGGAAGGCGATGAGTACATATTATATGGAAAAACAGGAAGCTCAGGACTTGAAGATGGCTTGTCAACAGGGTGGTTTGTAGGTTTTGTTGTTATAAAGGGACACCCTTATGCATTTGCCACGAATCTTGACAGTCAGGAAGAAATTGCAGGTCCAGTCGCTAAAAAGGTGACGATAGGGATTCTCCAGAAATATAATTTGGTTACCCGATAGCAGTGGGTAATTGCTGAACCCGGTAAGATGCAATCGTAGTCAGGTAGTCTTTAAAAAAGGATACTTCAATTGCTCGCGGATATGTGCTCAATTTATAAGATTATAGAGACAAAGAGATTCAAACCAATTAAGAACCTGCGAATATGCGGGTTTTTTTGTACGTAGAAAAGGTAGCATTTTCTGCATATGAAGCAGCAGTTCGTCGTTGCGAGCATAGCGAAGCAATCCCGCTTGGTAAGAAGTTTTTCGCAATGACGAAAAAGCGTACAACATTTTCGTATAGTAGAAAGAACATGAAGTTTTACTGACAAAATTAATAAAATGTTAACTTGAAAATAATAGTTAATGTTATTTTTTGTGTTATCTTTTAATTACCGATACAAAAACCGTTTTAGTTCGAGGGTTGCATAAGTGAATCCTGTCGGTCAGAGGTAAGAAGTTTGTGTTAGGAGGAGAATTCTTTTGAGTTATTTACATCTCTCAGAAATCAAGTTTGGAATGACTCTGAATCAAGTGCTGGTAAGTCCAAATGGCAATATGGTTCTTGGTCAGGGGACAGTGATGAATGAGTATTTACTATCGTGCTTAAAAGATTGGAACGTGAAGGGCGTCGATGTGATCGAAGAAGCTGCGGCAGAATTTAATCTTGCTGAGATTGAAGGAATGATTTCTGATATCGTGGTATCCTTAAATGATAACGCATCAATCGAAACCCAGTTGCAAAGTGCTGTCCAAGTGCATTCTGAAATAGAAACCGAATTAAAAGGGGTTTTCTTACGTGCCAGGTATCAGGGAATCATACCGCTGGATACCATTATTAACTTGGTCAATATGAGAATTTACCCAAGGTTATCTCAACAGGATTCCTTTATGCAACTACATACCGACGGACCTGCTGGAGATTATCTGTACAGGCATGCATTAGATGTTGCTTTTCTTTCCGGTTATCTTGGAGGTTGGCTTGGTTATAGTGACAGCGAGATCTGGAATCTTACCTTAGCCGGTCTAATGCACGATATCGGAAAAACTCAAATTAAATTCGAAATGTTGAGTAAATCGAATAAACTGAATTTGGAGTTCAATATTGCTAAAATTCATGCAAACTATAGCTACCAACTGCTGGCACAAACCGGCATTGTTCCGAATATAGTCTTAGACGCTGTTCTTCAGCATCACGAAAGAATGGATGGATCCGGGTATCCTTATGGCCGCAGCAATACAGAGATTAATATGCTGGCCAGAATTGTTGCCGTAGCTGATGTATACGATGCTCTCATCAGCAATCGTTACTACCGAAAGGGGGTTTCACCACAAGAAGCAATCAAAATTATGATGTTCCAGATGGAAGGGCAATTGGATACTCACGTTTTGGCTTGCTTAATCGAGTATGTGGGGAAACTTGGTGTGGGAAATGCGATGCTGTTTTTACATGACCTAGCAATGTAGAAACCTATAGTGTCGAAGCGCAAGGGGACACTTTTAAGAGTGCTCGGGAAAAATCTTCGCGTCTTCATGGTTCAAAAGGTTTTGTTTTTTTAATATGCTTCAGAGTTTTCTTATAAGGAGAGGATTTTTTTGCAGAAGCCGTTAAAGATTTTAATTAGCGATGATTCTTTATTGTTACGAAAAAAACTAAGAGAAGAGTTAGAGAAACTAGGATGCCAGGTATTTGAAGCTAAGGATGGACAAGAAGTAATCGAAGCATATAGCCAATTTCGTCCTGACGGAGTCTTTATGGATATTGTTATGCCAAAAACCGATGGTATTGATGCATTGAAAAAGATTAAAGAAATAGATCAAGAGGCAAGGGTTGTTATGCTTTCCTCAACAGGTACTGCTGCCAATTTACTAGAGGCTCTTAAATTAGGTGCAATTGATTTTATTCAGAAACCGTACAATAGTAGTCAAATCGTGAAAGCGGTAAATGACATTATTCGAAAGGAGAGCTAAATGTTTAGTCAATTTTTTGCTCAATATATATTAAATAAAGGGTTGTTAACACCAATTCAAATACAGAAAGCTCTTGAAAATAGACGTGCAGTACAAGTGAAATTAGGCGTATTGGCCATTAACCAAGGCTTTCTAACTGCTGAGCAAGTAGAGGAAATTCACAGGCTGCAACAGCGGATTGATAAACGATTTGGTGAGATCGCCTTAGATGAAGGCTATTTGTCAGAAGAGCAATTGATCATTTTACTAAATACTCAAGAAAATGATCATCTCAACTTTGGCCAGACATTGGTTGATAAAGGCTATATGACGTTAGCGCAGCTGGAGAATGTCTTAGAAGAGTACAAAGCAGAAAACAGCTTAGACAAACAGTCCGATGCATCCTATCTTAAAGAACAGATTCGGACTCAATTAAAAATCCCTCAAAATGATGAGAATGTAGAAATGTATTATGATTATATATCACTTTTTTTACGAGCTATGGTCCGCTTTTTAGATACCAGTCCTTTGCTGGCAGCAACTACTTATGAACATGATTCAAATCAATGGTTTGTTTCACAAAGTATGACGGGAGACATCACTTTGCATAGCAGTTTTACTGCCAAAGAGAGCGTATTATTGGAAATAGCATGCCGATATAGCGGAGAAAAGATTTGTGAAATGGATGAGCTGGCCATTGATAGTGCAGGAGAATTTCTAAATGTTACCAATGGTCTTTTTTGCATTAATCTTTCCAATATGGGGCTTGATCTTGATTTACATCCTCAACGAGTTACGAGAGGTGCTGCTTTTAGGGGGAAATCGAATTACGCAGTGGCGATTGATACCGACTTTGGCAGGATCAATCTAGTGATGGCCGGAGCATAATCACTTTTCTTATAGAGGAAAATATACGATCAGTGCGAATACTTTCCTATAGCAGAAAGGAGTGACAAGATGGAGAAAAATAGTGAAGTTTTAAAGCATAAGGTGAAAGCGGTTATTTTTGATTTAGATGGAACATTAGTGGACAGTGAGCCTAATTACTCCAAAGCAGATGATGTGTTATTGAGGGAATATGGGATACCAGCATTGAGTAAAGAAATGAAAAAGAAATATGTTGGCATTGGAACACGAGAAATGATGGAAGATGTCAAAGGGATATATGGACTGAATGAGTCGATCGATATTTTAGTAGCCAAAAAGAATAAATATTACCTTGAGATTGCCAAAGAAAACACGATTGTTTTTCCTGAAATGTATCGGTTTTTACAATTTCTAAAAGAAAATAACTATCCTTTAGCCATTGCTTCCGGTTCATCTCCGGAAATCATTGACATAATTTTAGCCATTACGAATCTGACAGAATATTTTGATGTAATTCTATCGGCAGACGAAGTGGCAAAAGGAAAACCTGCGCCGGATGTATTTTGGGAAGCCGCCAAACGATTGGGCGTACCCTTTGAAAATTGTTTGGTAATGGAGGATTCTGTGCATGGGGTGGAGGCAGCGAAAAGTGCTTCTATGTATTGTATGGCATTACCTTACATGATGGAGGAGCTTTTTGAGGACAGCTTTCTCATGGCAGATGTGTTGTTTAAGCAGGGAATTAGTGGATTCCGGGCAGAAGAAGCAATCAATTGGCTGCTAAAAAACAGTTAGAAATAGAGTTTTCCCTGTCATGCATAGTATGTATTTTCATAAATAGGCGGATAAAAATGTAGCATTTTTATCTGCCTATTTTTTAAGCATAAAAAAAGTCCTTTAAGGAGAACGTTAACACATATCTTCGCGGTTTAAAAGCTTTTGATTTTGTATAAATTCTTTTTATCATGGCAATAATAGGCTCATTACGTTTGTACCTAACGAGGTAAAGATGGCTTATGTAATTGGTTGTCTCATGGCGGCATTGAGCTTTTTGTTAAATAAGATATTATTAAAATATGTAGGAATGAAAGCGGTTATTAGCTATAGTCCAGTAGTAGAAGAAGTAACGAAAAGCCTTTGCTCTTATTATTTAGCTGCAGATATTGTAATTACTCACGTGGTATTTGGAATGTTAGAAGCAGGTTATGATTGGTATAATACCGCTGATGGACAACGAGGTAAGTGGGCTGCATTGCTCAGTATTATCGGCCATAGTCTGTTTGGATATTTGACTCTTTTGGGACTATACATAAGCAGCAGCATTTGGATTGCCATACTCGTGGCAAGTTGTGCACATGTAATGTGGAATGTTGC
>JBEQCC010000014.1:13645-14971 GCA_041639455.1 Pelosinus sp.
CACTTCTTATCAATGAAGGACTTATTATCGAAAAGGAGGAAGCCCTTTTTATGAAAATCTTTTATAATTGTGCCCATTGTGGAGCTGCGATTGATGTAATTGAAGTAGATCAAGTAGATGAAGTTAAGTTTGGCTTTGATTGCTTGACGGCTGAAGAGCGTCAAGATATAATAAAAGTTGATATGAAAGAAAATACCATGCATGTTCATTCCTTGTGCGATCAGTGTATAGAGACTTTGGGACTTCATGAAAAAAAAGCGGCTCAACAGCAAATCAATTTTCTACATTAAAAAAATGGGATTAAATCAATAAGGTTCGAAGTATAATGAAGTAATGATGCAGGGCTTTAGCAACAGCTAAAGCCCCTTTTTACCTTTTCACTTCGAGGCTCCAAGGTTTTTTTATGCACAAAATTATACAGTGTGAAATGCTTTCTGATAATAGGAAGAGGTGCTATGAACAAATTATTTGAAATTATGAAACAAGATCCTGGAATGAAGCGGGTTATTGCCGTTTCGCAATTGGCTGCGAGTCAAAGCCAAATCTATGGCGTAACAGGTGTGCAAAAAAGCGCATTATTAGCAGCGGCATATCAGTCTGCTCCTAAGCCTACTGTGATTGTTACTGGTAATCATGAGTCGGTAGAACAGCTGCGCGCAGATTTTGCCACGCTGCTTCCCAATACTCTTGTTCTCGAACTGCCGGCTTTAGATATTATTACATTTACAGCCGTTGCAAAAGGTGTTGAGTTAGCAGCTCGGCGCATGGATGTCTTGGGGCGTCTGATCCGAGGGGAAAATATAATCGTTTTAGCCACACCTGAGGCAGCAATGCAAAGAGTACTGCCCCGAGAACACTTTGAAAATAATCGCATTACAATTAGTAACGGATCAGGGATGATACGTGAAGACTTGCTAGAGTCGCTGGTACGTTTTGGTTATGAACGGGTGGATCAAGTAGAGGGGCTGGGTCAGTTTAGTGCCAGAGGCGGTATTGTTGATATTTTCCCCATTAGCAGTAAAGTACCGATTCGATTAGAGTTATTTGGTGATGAGGTGGATTCCCTGCGGGAGTTTGATCTTGCCTCACAGCGATCGATGCACGCGGTGGAGCAAGTGGATATTCTTCCTTTATCTGAGATTGAGAAAAGTGGAACTCCAACGGTGTTTTTATCGTATTTACCAGCGATTTCAACCATTGTGTTTGACGAGACTGCTCGTATCCGCGAACAGATGGGTAAACTGGTAAAAGAAAATCCAGAGATTAAGAAAAGCACTTTTACATGGTCGGATATAGTATCGGTGGCAGTGCATTACAATGTGTTAT
>JBEQCC010000015.1:0-14955 GCA_041639455.1 Pelosinus sp.
TGCCATCACATTGGAGAACACAGCCGAAGCGTCCTAAAAGGTGACTGGACCAATTGTCCAGACTGGTGCTATTGGAACTATCCTCTCATCGAACTTGCTGGTAAAACCTTAGGTATTATTGGGTTTGGCAGAATTGGTCAGGCAACGGCGAAGATCGCTCAGGCTTTGGGAATGAAAGTATTAGCCTTTGACTCTTATGAAATTGAAGAGCTAAAAAGCGATACCCTGCAGTATGCCAGTCTTGATGAGTTGTTAGCAAACTCCGATGTAATATCCCTGCACTGCCCGCTGTTTGACAGCACCAAAGGCATTGTGAACAAAGCGAATATTGCTAAAATGAAAGACGGAGTTATCATTATCAATACCTCCCGGGGTCCTTTGATTGTGGAAGAAGATTTGGCAGAAGCGTTAAACAGCGGCAAAGTATATGGAGCGGCATTGGATGTTGTTTCCTCCGAACCCATTAAAGCAGGCAATCCATTGCTTACTGCAAAGAATTGTATTATTACACCTCATATTGCCTGGGCTCCCAAAGAATCCAGATCGAGATTAATGGATATTGCCGTAGATAACCTGGCAAAATTCCTGGCAAGTACACCGGTGAATATTGTGAATCAATAAGTCTTGCTATAGAAAATACATTAGTTGTGTAGAATGTTTATTTCACTAGAGATAACAGTAAACATAGATTAATAATTGGTAAAATGATAAAATAATGTAAATAAGAGTATGAGAATGATTTCATACTCTTATTTACATGGAGTACCAAAGATATCTAGATTGATAAAGGATGTGATGGATATGCGTATTGTTGTGGCCCCCGATTCATTTAAAGGAAGCGCATCAGCTGTAGCTGTAGCAAATGCTATGGAAGCAGGAATATTATCCGTTTTCTCAAATGCCGAGGTTATTAAAGTACCAATAGCGGATGGAGGAGAAGGTACAATTGAGGCTCTTGTTGTAGCTACTGGTGGACAAATCATTACAGAAACTGTACTTGGACCATTAGGGAATCCGCTAGAGGCTCATTGGGGGATACTTGGCGACGGGGAAACTGCAGTCATTGAGATGGCAGCTGCGTCAGGTTTACCTTTGGTACCCCAGGATAAACGCAATCCTTGCATCACTACTACTTATGGTACAGGTGAATTAATCAAGGCGGCTCTTGATCGAGGAATTCGCAAATTAATCATTGGAATAGGCGGCAGCGCAACGAATGATGGCGGAATGGGAATGGCTTGTGCTTTAGGAGCAAAATTCCTAGATGCTGTTGGCAACTCCCTGCCTAGTGGAGGAGCGGCATTACAGCAGCTAACAAAAATTGATGTGAGTCAAATGGATGTACGTTTAGCGGAAACGACAGTAGTCGTTGCCTGTGATGTTGATAATCCTTTATGCGGACCCCAGGGAGCATCGGCTGTTTATGGTCCCCAAAAAGGTGCTACGATAGAAATGATTGCTGAGTTAGATGCGGCATTAGCAAAATTTGCTGCGATTGCAAAGCAGGTTTTAGGAAAAGATGTGGCTCAATATCCGGGGGCAGGAGCTGCCGGTGGTCTTGGAGCCGGCTTACTGCTTTTTACGAATGCAAAGCTATTGCCTGGTGTTGAGATTATACTTGAGGCGGTACGCTTCTCTGATATTGCCAGAGAAGCTGATGTTATTATTACTGGTGAAGGTTGCACTGATTTTCAGACTGCTTGCGGGAAAGCTCCAGTAGGTGTAGCGCGTATTGCTAAAGCGCACGATGTCCCTACCTTTTGTTTATCCGGCAGTTTAGGTAAGGGATCGGAAGAAGTATATTCTTGTGGAATTAGCGGCTTAATGAGCATTATCCCTTCACCAATGAATTTAGCTGATTGCATGACAAATGCTTCTGAATTGATAGAAGCAGCCGCAGAACGATTATGCCGTATTATAAAAACGAGCATGGAGCTGGGGATAAAAATAAAAAAATAAAAAAGAGAGTAAAAGCTCATATCTCATGTTGGGATATGAGCTTTACTCTCTTTTAAAATAATGAAAAAATAGAGTGGAAGTATAATGCTTAAAGAACAAGGATTTTCCAATAATAAGCAAAAAAATGACAAATTTAGCAAGGAATTAAGACGTTCTTTGTGGAACCAAGGATCATATATATTTTTTCTGATCGCGTAAATGATTAGCAGTGACTAATGAATAGGAAAGGAGTTAACGGTCATGGGCAGCGGGCTAATTATTAGTATTTTTATTATAGGGTTTGTTTTGCTTAGCAGCGGGTGCAGCAGTAATATGGTTGGGCAGCAGAGTAAGACGGATGACATTATCATTGCCAGTGCCAATCCCATGACTGGCAACTCTAAAGGGTTTGGCAGCATGAAAGTAAAAGCCATTCAATTAGCCTTGGAAGAAGCAAATGCAGCTGGCGGAATTCAAGGCAGAAACATAACGTTATTGGTGGAGGATGATGCCAGTTCACCAAAAGAAGCTCATAATCTGGCACAAAAGATAGTAACAGACCAGGCTGTGGTAGCAGTGCTTGGCCACTGGAACAGCGCTAGTACTATGGCAGCTAGAAACGTATATAATGGTGCAGGAATTCCTGTAATTACAGATTCAGTCAATAAAACGATTACAGATGGTACAACACCCTATGTGTTTAGAATTATACCAACAGATAAGGCAGAAGCAGAAGGTCTGGGAGAATATTCTTTTTATCAGCTAGGCTTAAAGAAAATGGCGATTATTTACGTCAATAATGATTACGGCAAGGGAATGAAAGACTATTTTCGTGAGAAGCTGCAGCGCATTGGCGGTGAAATTACAGCCATCGAAATCTTTACGGAAGGACGAACGACTGACTTTACTTCTGAATTGTATAAAATAAAATATTCAAAGCCCGATGGTATTTTTATAGCGGGATATTCTTCGGAAGCAGCATTTGTTATTCGGCAAGCGAGAGGGATCGGGATAGACCTTCCTATCATCGGTACAGATGGAATTAGCTCAGAAGAATTTATTTTGTTAGGCAAAGAAGCGGTGGAAGGCGTCCGTTTTAATGGTTTTTTTTATAATGGCATGCAGGAAAATGGAGCTGAAGAATTCAAAAAACGTTTTCAGGATCGCTATCAGAAGGAACCTGACAGTTATGCAGCCTTGGCTTATGATTCAGCTCAATTGTTGATTCAGGCGATGAAAAAGAGTGGTGCCAGCCGTGAGGGGATTTATGATTATCTTAGTAAGGTGAAAGATTATCCTGGTGTTACAGGGCGTATTACTTTTGATCAGTATCATGATGTGAACAGAAAAATGATGATCTTGACGATTCGGAATGGAAAGATTATCAAGGATGACATACAGCCTTAAGGAGCCGATCTTGGAGAGGAGAATACATAGCATGAAGATTCGTTCTCAGCTGCTTTTAGTAATGGTGATAGCATTATTCCTGATGACTTCACTCGTTACTGGTGTACAGATGTATACTGCTTACATCCAAGAAAAAGAAAGTATGCAAGGAATTCTGCAAAATCAGGCTACGCAATTTAGTAACCAAGTGGAAATGTGGTTTACTCTTATAAAACAAGGCGGTCATCTTTTTGTAAGTGAATATTTTGTTCAAAATGCAAGCCAGCAAGAAATGCAAAAGCTTTTGGGAAATATGCATAATGAACTAAATGCTTTTGATGATCTTATTGTAGTAAAGGCAAATGGAGAAATCACTAATATCTATCCTCATAACCCCAGTGCTATTGGAAAAAGTTTGGTGGGTTACAGTTACTTCCAAGATACCATTACATCGAGAACCTCCCAAATTAGTAAGATATTGATTAGTCCTACGACTGGGAAACTTGTTATTGTCATTACCCAGCCGATCATAAAAGAGAATGGGGAGTTAACAGGGGTATTATTACAAAATATTAAGTTGGATGTATTACAGGATATGAGTGAAGATGCAAAGATTGGTCAAACGGGTCAAACACTTGTTTTCACTTCCGATGGAAAAGTAATTGTACCGCAGCAGAGTGAAACTGCAGGAGATATTTCCTATATTCCAAGTGAGCTTACTGATTTATTTAAAAAAGATTTACGCAGTATAAGCCAGTTTACTAGAAATAATACAGAGGTAGTCATAGCTGCCACTAATCGTGTAAAAACTCCAGGCTGGGGCATTGCTGTTACTATTACAGAAAAAGAAATGTTACAAGGTTTCTATGATAGTATTAAATATGGTATAGTCACCTTCTGTATTATATTTTTGTTGCTTTCTTTGGTTTCTCTCTTGATTTTCAATACGTTATTTCGTTCGATTACTACGGTAACAAAGCATTTTACGAGTATGAATGAGGGGAATCTTGCTTCCGCAAAAATCAGCCAAGAGATCATTCGATCTGCTCCTCAAGAATTGCAAGAATTATGTACAACTTTCAATATCATGTCACAAACGATTCAAAATAATATGGATGTAATACAGCAAACTAACAAAGAGCTGATGATCAGCGAAGAGCGCTGGGAGCTGGCCTTGCAAGGGAACAATGAGGGGATTTGGGATTGGGATATAAAAACCGACAAAACTTTCTTTTCTACCAGAGTGATGCAAATGTTTGGGTATGATGATGCAGAAATTTTTAAGAATATGGAGGAATGGCGAAAGAGAATCCATCCAAATGATTCTGAAAAGATTGAGCAGTGTCTGCAGGAGTATCTTGGGAAAAAAACAGATGCTTTTCGTGGGGAATACCGCTTTTGCTGCAAGGATCATAGCTTTAAATGGGCATTTGTCAGCGGGCAGGCAGTCTGGGATGAACAGTGTGTACCATTGCGGGTTGTCGGCTCGATCAGTGACATTACACAGCGTAAAATAGCTGAGGAAGCACTGCGCCAAGCCCATGAGCAGCTAGAGATTAAGGTAGAACAACGAACTAAAGATTTGCTGACGATGAACGAAGAATTACAAGGCGTAAATAAAGAATTACAGTATACCTTGGAGAACTTGCAACAAACTCAGGCACAGCTAGTGCATGCGGAGAAAATGGCTTCTCTTGGCAGTTTAGTTGCAGGGATTGCCCATGAAATTAATACGCCAGTAGGAGTGGGAGTAACGGCTGCTTCTCATTTACAAAAGGTAACGAAGGATTTCGCCGATTTATACGCTGCTGGCGATCTAAGACGTCGAGACTTGTCAAATTAT
The DNA here is from genome assembly GCA_041639455.1 of Pelosinus sp. Lineage (GTDB taxonomy): Bacteria > Bacillota > Negativicutes > DSM-13327 > DSM-13327 > Pelosinus. Next base: position 5,168 of record JBEQCC010000015.1, read on the forward strand.
TTAGCAGATTCCGAAGAAGCCTTATCCATTATTTATTCTAATTTAGAACGTGCATCCCAATTAATCCGCAGTTTTAAACAAGTTTCTGCCGATCAATCGAGTGAAGCCAGACGTGTTTTTAATATCAAACAATATTTGAACGAAATATTATTAAGTTTACACCCAAAAATCAAACGAACGCAGCACACAATCATTGTGCAATGTGATGAAACTTTACAAATTGATAGTTTTCCAGGAGCCTTTGGACAAATTATCACTAATCTAATTATGAATTCTCTAATCCATGCCTATGATCCTGATCAAGAAGGAAAGCTTACCATTACTATATTGGAAGATGCAGATACCATATCCCTGATGTATTCTGATGATGGAAAGGGCATGAGCAAAGAAGTGGTATCACAAATTTTTAATCCTTTTTTCACCACAAATCGAGGCATGGGTGGAACCGGCTTAGGATTATATATTTTATATAACCTTGTAAAACAACAGTTTAATGGAACAATTGAATGTGAAAGTCAATTGGGAAAAGGAACGAAATTTATAATTAACATTCCAGTAGAGAGGAGGGCACGTAATGACAAGGAATGATGATGAACTATTATTTGAAAAATGGGAGGAAGAACTTCCTGCAGCAGAAAGTGAGTTTTCACCTATTCATAAGGGGAAATGGAAGGTCTTAATTGTTGATGATGAAGAAGAGGTTCATCATGTAACCAAATTGGCACTTCGCCGTTTTACTTTTGATGCTAAGGCGATAGAGTTTATCAGTGCTTATTCAGCAAGTGAAGGGCGAAATTTATTAGTAGATAATCCGGATGTAGCTGTGATATTGCTGGACGTAGTTATGGAAGAAGAAAATTCAGGATTGCAGTTGGCTCGTTATATTCGCAATGAATTACAGAATCATTTAGTTAGGATCATTCTGCGGACTGGTCAGCCTGGTCAGGCTCCGGAACATGATGTGGTGGTAGAATATGATATTAATGATTATAAGGAAAAAACAGAGCTAACAACGCAAAAATTGCATACTACCCTAGTAACAGCCCTGCGTTCTTTTCGGGATTTGAGCATTATTGATATGAATCGCCGCAGTCTAAAACAAATTATTGATTCATCAGCTACCATTTTTCAGCTTCAATCAATGACAAAATTTGCTTCAGCGGTATTATCACAGCTGGTGACGATTCTGCACCTGAATCCTAATGCATTGTATTGTCATGCCTCCGCCTTTGCCGCAACAAAAGAAGGAATCGATGATTTTTGTATACTGGCGGCAACTGGTACCTATGAAAAATTGATTGGTACTAAGCTGCAGAAAGATATAGAAACGAAAGTAGGACAAGATATTGAAGCAACTTTTCAACAAAAGAAAAGTTTGTATTTTCCGGATCGCTTTGTAATCTACTTCTGCAGTAAGCAAGGCTCAGAAAATGTAATCTACTTAGATGGTGTCGCTTCGTTAAGTATCTGGGATAAGGATTTAATTGAAGTTTTTTGTACCAACGTATCTATTGCTTTCGACAATATTTATTTAAATGAAGAGGTAGAAGCTGCACAAAAGGAAATCCTTTTTACATTAGGAGAGATTGCTGAAGCACGCTCTCAGGAAACAGGATATCACGTAAAAAGAGTTGCTGAAATTGCAAAATTATTAGCATTAGCATATGGACTTTCTCCCGAAGAAGCAGAAAATTTGCGTTTAGCTGCTCCGATTCATGATGTTGGTAAATTGGCAATTCCAGATGCGATTTTAAATAAACCAGATAAACTGACTCCTGATGAATTTGCCATTATGAAAAGGCATTCTCCTGTAGGCTATGAAATGTTAAAACGATCAAAGCGTTCCATATTAAAAAGTGGAGCTCTTATCGCTCATGAGCATCATGAACGATATGATGGCAGTGGATATCCACGAGGACTGGCAGGGGAAGAAATACATATTTATGGTAGAATTGTTGCATTGGCAGATGTTTTTGATGCCTTGAGGAGTGAGCGGATTTATAAAAAGCCTTGGCCATTGGATGAGATACTACGTTATATTGCCAAAGAACGGGGAGCTCATTTTGATCCTAAGCTAGTGGATCTTTTTATGAATAAGTTAGATGTAATTTTGCAAATTTGTGAAAAATTTCCGGATTAATAAAAACTATCTTGACTCTTTACGCTAGAATCCTTTGCTATTTATAAATTAATTAATAAATAATGGAAGGTATTTGAAAAATAAATGGCGAATTTTAGCAAAGGAATAGATAGATTGTTAAGTTCAGCTATTAATAAAAAGGATATTTTATCAAAAATGGGAGGTAAAAAGTAATGTACTCTTTTTCCTCACTTGCAGAATTTGCCATTCTGCGGGATTCAATAAAAAGAGAATTGGTTCAAACGTGTGAAGAGGACGCCCTTCGTCTATTTGTTGCCATCAATGAAGGGGTTAATAATGCAATTTTTCATGGGAATAAGGAAGATAATACTAAGAAGGTACAGATTATTATCGAAAGATCACCGGAGGATGTACAAATTATTATTCGCGATGAAGGTGACGGGTTTATTAAGACAAAAAAAACTGCCGGTATGGAATTATGGGATGAAAATGGTCGAGGTCTTGATTTAATAGGTCTTTATGTAGATTCTTGCTGGTGGAATACCAAAGGCAATGAGATAACCTTAGTAAAAAAAATTAATCCTGATTATTGTAAACCTTTTAAAACTTGCACCAGTTTATAAGATGAAGAAATTGAATATGGAGAGGGGATATACAATTGGAGATTACTACGAATATTAGTGAAAAAGAAGTTATTATAACCTTAGCAGGAAGTATGTATGTGGAGGATGCTGCTGTGTTACGCGAAAAGCTAATGGGTTTTATTGAATCTGGCCATAAACAATTTATCATCAATCTGCACAATGTAGATTATATTGATAGTTCAGGTCTTGGTGTACTTGTCGCGGTACAAAAAAAGGTGCTGCCGAAAGAAGGGCATGTAACCTTAACAGGTGCCAAAGGTGTTGTAAAGGAGTTATTTGAATTAACAAGATTAAATAAGGTATTTAGGATGCAAGCATAGTAAGGAGTTAGGTAAATGAGTGTTTCACAGGGGATTTTTGACGGTATGTGTGATTATTGCCAGCGTTTTGATCTGTTTAACATGATCAATGATGCACTGCTGTTAATCGATTTTGAAGATGGCAAAATATTGTTTATGAATCAAAAGGCATTGGCGCTGTATCAATATACCGAAGAAGAATTTTTGACCTTATGCGCGGATGATATAGCAAACAGTTCAATGAGAACATTGCGAGAAAATATGGAGTTAGCTAAGACGCATAAAGAGGGGTATATTTTTACTACCAATCATATTAAAAAAGATGGAACTATTTTTAAAGTAGAAGTAAGCGCCCGTTATATGACGTTACATGGAACTCCTGTTTTTGCTGCTGTTATAAGAAACCTTACTTTTGAAGGAAAAATGCGGGAAGAAATTCAAATGGCCGGTAAAGTGCAGCATAGAATGCTGCCAAGAGATTTAGAAAATGAATTATTTCGTATCCGATCGGTTTATCAGCCTCATCATTATGTTAGTGGGGACTTATATGATTTTGTTTATGAAGAAAAATCTCAATTATTGTTTGGCATTATGATTGATGTTATGGGACATAGCGTTGCAGCGGCACTGCAGACGAGTATCCTAAAATATCTTTTTTTGAAAGCGATAAAGAAGAACATCACAATAAATGACAGATTAGCATGGATTAATAAAGAAGTGATGCCCTTTTTTAAAGGAGGACAATTCGCTGGTGTATTTTTATTTGAGTTTGATTTTATGTGTAATACTCTCACCTATGCAGCGGGAGGAATTAATCATTTTCTCATCTTAAAAGAGCAGGGACCATACATTATAAAAACCCCCGGACTTTTTTTAGGGATTCATGAAGATGAAGTTTATGATCAAGGGAGCTATCATTTTACATCCGGTGAAAGTTTTCTATTTTTAACAGATGGTTTGTTTGAGAGAATTGTCCAGCCTATGGATCATCAGCTGGATTTTTGGAGTATTCACGAAATGTCCAAAAAGATTGTTAACAGTGGTGAGTGCAATGATGATGCTTCAGGTGTGGGAATTTTAATTCGCTAAAGGAGTTTCTTGTAAATGACTATTTCAAGATTGGTCAAATCTTTTCATAGTTGAAAAATAATGATCAAAGGTGTGAAAAAATAATGATCAAAGGTGTGATGAGTTTAAAATGAAAATAAAATTAAAGATAGGTGCCAAAATTGCTGCTAGTTTTGCAATTGTAATTATCTTAATTATTATTATGGCAATTAATTCATTTATTTCATTAAATAATGCCAAAAATGATTTGGAGAACATCAATCAGGCAAATGTCCGCATGGCAGTTGCTGATGCCATTACGATTCAATATAAAATCACTGTATCTGATCTTCGTGCGTATGCAGCCTATGGAGACGATGTCTATTTAAATCGAATTAATAATGATTTTGAAAAGGTTATACAGCTGGAGAACGATTTATTAGCACTTGCCAGACCTGAAAAAAAACAGGAAGTACAGGCAGTAATTGATGAAACGGTAAAATATAAAAATACAATTATGGCAGAGTTTGTACCACTTGCAAAAGAATATAATCGACTAATTGCAGCAGGAGAATATGGTAGAGCACAAGAGGATAAAGTGAAACTAGCGGACTTTGCGAAGCGGATCGCATCCCAGTCTCAAGGAATTGAAAAAGCGTTAGATGGTTTTGCCCAAATAAACGTTGACGTGGCAAAAGCATTTATAAAAGAAAGCATAAGTTCTAATAATACTGTAATTATTACTTCTGGTATCATCAGTTTTGTGGTATTAGTATTAGGTATCATCATTGCAATCACCTTAACAAATATGATTCGCAGACCTGTCATCAAGCTTACTGAAATTGCGCATCAATATGCAAATGGTGATTTGCGCAGCAAAGTCGAAGTTGCCAGTTCCGATGAAATTGGTGATTTGTCAGCTTCTCTGCAGGAAATGCATAAAAATTTCGTGGAAATGATTACGAATATTCGATCTGCCTCAGGGCAATTAGCGAGTGCATCAGAGGAAATGGCGACGTCGACGGAAGAGGTAACTTCTTCTAGTGAGGATGTTTCCAAAAATATGCAGCACTTAGCGCAAGAAGCAGATCTAGGTAATCAATCTATGCTGGAAGCATCTCAAGCGTTAGTAGAGTTATCTAGTCTCATTCAAATTGCAAAATCAAAGTCGGAGAATACCATTACAAATTCGGAGAACACATTGCATGCAGCAGAAGAAGGGCGGAAAAGGGTTACTGAATCAGTGAAAAAAATGGATAAGATTAAAGAGCAAACGCAAAATTCCAGTCAAGTCATTGAAGAACTTAACACCTATTCACAGCAAATTTCACACATTACAAATACCATTACCAACTTGGCTAAGCAGACCAATCTTTTGGCTCTTAATGCAGCGATTGAGGCGGCCAGGGCGGGAGAACATGGACGGGGCTTCGCCGTAGTGGCTGAAGAAGTACGTAAATTGGCAGAACAATCGGATCAAGGCGCTCAAGAGATTACTTCCTTAGTGAAGATGGTTACTGAAAAAACAAATCTTGCAGTAACAGCCATGGCTCAAAGTGATATTGAGGTAGATTCTGGTGTTTCTACTGTTAATGAAGCAGGAGGCGCTTTGGATAGTATTTTGCAGGCTGTGAAGCAAACCGTAACAGAAACAAAAGATATTGGTGATGTAACTTCCTCGGAAGTTGCAAGTTCCGAGCAAATCGTAAAATTAATTAACGGTCTTGCAACGATGATAGAGAGTGTTGCAGCCCATGGTGAAGAAATTGCAGCCTCTTCTGAGCAGCAGTCAGCGGCTATGCAGACTGTGGCAGCCAGTGCGGAAGAAACAAGCGCCATGGCTCACCAGTTAAGGACTTCTGTGGAGAAGTTTAAATTATAAAAGAAATGGCGAGATGGTTCTAATTAAAAGAGAATAGTAAGAAGATCTTGTTGATGGTAATACTGTCTGGCAAGGTCTTTTTACTATCTTTCTAATTTTACATAGAATCTAAGGATAGGGAAGAAGGGATCTCGGAAATAATGTCCTTAGATGATATAAATTTATAGTTGGAGGATCATAAATGGCAATAATGTATAGTATCTTAGTCGTCGTTATACTAGCCATATTCTGGGTGAATTGGCGTTTACTAACCCAATGGTTTCTTAATGGAAATTTTTCTAGTAAAAATCGTATGTATTGGCTTATAACGGGACTTGCTTGGTTCTTTATTAACTATAATTGGTGGTTCCAGCCAGATGCTGCTTTTTTCTATCGCTGGATAACCCCGGCTGTGGATATTGCTTACATTTGGGTCATCAGCGGAGTTGTCTTGCTTTGCTTTTTTCCTCTATTATTTGCCATAAGAAGGTTGTTAAATCTTACGAATGTAAAAAAAGAAACTGGTAAGATGGACGTCAGTCGTCGGACATTTTTACAAAGTGTACTTTATGCTGCACCTATATTATCCTTAGGAATAAGTGCTAAAGGCGTATATTCGGCAGGAAGGGAAATGGTAGTCGAGCATATAGAGCTGCCTTTTGAAGGACTTTCTCAAGAGTTAGCAGGGTTTAAAATAGCGCAAATTAGTGATACCCATTTAGGAGCATTTTTTAGCTTGGAACGATTGGATGAAGTGTTACAATTGATTATAAAAGAAAAGCCCAATATGGTAGTGATAACAGGAGATCTAATTGATGATTTGAATCTACTTGACGCAGCGATAATTAAACTTAGCGAATTCTGTTCCTTAATACCTTATGGTGTTTATTTCTGCTGGGGCAATCACGAATATTTTCGGGATATTAATCGGATTAGCAGAGCTTTGCATAATAGTCCAATCCATGTCCTGAAAAATAGTAATATTCCGGTTCAGGTAGGAGGAACCATCGTATATATATTAGGTGTTGATTATCCTTGGCCAAAAGACATTGGAGAAAAGGAACGAACACGACAACAATTTATGATAAAGGCAGAGCAGGATATACCTAAAGATGCCTTTAAAATATTATTGGCACATCATCCCGATTTTTTGTTTAATGCTTTTGCATCGCAAATACCACTTACTCTATCAGGACATACCCATGGAGGGCAAGTTAATATCTTAGGAAAGTCCCTATTGCCGGTAAGTTATTATTATATGCGTGGGCTTTATCAGGAAAATCATTCTTATGGATATGTTAGTCCAGGGACAGGACAATGGATACCCTTTCGTCTTGGTTGTCCACCTGAAATCAGTATATTTACTTTAACAGTTAAAAATAAAGATTAGGTTGTCAGTATCCTCTTTATTGCTAAGAGAGCACTGTGTACTATGAAGTGCAATAGAGAAAGGCTTGTAATATAGTTCGCAATATCATTAACATTAAGGTATAATTTCATTGAGAATAGTTCATTCATAGAAATCAAATTAAAGTTAAGGGATATGAGGAAAAATGAGAAGCCCTGGTAATAGTAAATATGTTAAAAAACTAAACCGAATGACGATTATAAATATTATTAAAGATAACGAATTAATTTCTCGTCAGCAAATTGCTGATTTAACTGGTCTTACTCCGCCGGCGATTACAGGTATTATACGAGAATTAATTGATACAGGATTTGTAAAAGAAGTTGGCTTAGGTCAATCTCAAGGAGGACGAAAACCTGTTAATTTACAATTTAATTGTAGTGCAGGATATGTAATCGGAATAGAAGTGACTAGCCAGGAAATAACAGTTGCTCTTGCTGATTTGAAAAACATTCCCACTTGTATTGGGCGAGTAGCGGTAGATATGAAAGACCCATCAATAGCAGTAAAAACGCTTATTCATGTCATTAAACAAGTCAGTCTGAATAAAGAAAATAAAGAGAAAAGAATTGTAGCAATTGCAATTGCATTTCCGGGTATGCTAAATCGGAGTGAAGGCACAGTCAAAAGAGCCGTAAATCTAGGTAAGATGTGGAATGGCTATCCGTTAAAGGCCACTTTGGAAAACGAATTCGGACTGCCTATCTATATTGAAACCAATTCAAAAGTTGCAGCTCTAGGGGAAAAGTGGTATGGGGGCGGCATTAATTGTGAAAATCTAATCTACATAAACATGGGAGAAGGAATTAGTGCTGGCATCATTATGGGGGAGCATATTGTACAAGGTTCCCAAGGGTATGCTGGACAAATTGGTCATACTGTCATGATAGAGCAGGGAACTTTATGCAATTGCGGAAATCGTGGTTGTTTAGAAACCGTCTGCGGTATTCCTGCCCTTGTTCAGCAAGTAAATGCCCAGCTGCCTTTTCTTGCTGATGAAGATCTATTAAAAAATCGTTTTAACATTACACAAGAAATCCAAATAAATGATATCGTAGAAGTTGCTTTAGAGAAAGAGTCTTATGCAAGAGATGTGCTGCGGCAAGCAACTCACTATGTGGCTTTAGCAACTTCTCACATGATTAATCTGTATAATCCAGATGCAGTTTTTATCGGAGGTAAATTGGCGATCGTAGCAGAATTCTTTATGGAAGATTTTCATGAAGTGATTGCATCGCATACTTTTTCTGAAGTGGAAGATGCAACTGTGATTACTATATCGAAACTCGGTGCAGATTCAGGTGTAATCGGTGCATGTGCTCTTGCTCTCAAAATGGTATTGAAATCACCTAGCACCGATATGTTTGATGATTTGTAATCACTACTCTCTGATTGACCTAATAGCAATACTTGAGCAATTGCTCATTTAGTGAAATAATCTGAGACCTTGGGGTTTTAGGTCATTTTCATTTGCTGTAGCGATTGAAGGGTTTGTGACATTTCTATCTTTAAAAATAAACAGGCTTTGCTTTTCAGATAAAAGCAAAGCCTGTTTATTGTATATGTTATTTTCTGTTCCTTTATAGAGCTACTAGTGGATATAATTCTGTATTTTCCTTATCTACGCGCCTTCGAAGGGCTGTGAAGACTTTTTGCGATTCACTAAGAAATGCCGTCGGATTAGCAGAAATTTTATTTGTAGTGGCGAAGTTGTTTTTAAATTCTTCGAATACTTGGGCTAAGCTGCCCATCTCTGTGTAAAATCGTTGACTGATGTTTTTAATGTTAAGATTATTGTGATTCATTAAAGAAGGATATAAAAATTTGTCTTCACTTATGGCATGAATTTTAAGTTTTCCTGATAATTGATTTAGCAGTAATGCAATAGCAGCTGCATTAGCTTTTACTTGTTCTTCTGATCTATGTATGGATATTTTTCCAATTAAAACGAAAAAATCTTGATGTTGTCTTTCTAAATTTCCTGTATCAATCATGGTACACCCTCCATATCATTCCTTTTATTTCTTATATTGTAAGTATAGAGTAAACCATGTATAGATACTGTGATGCTTGTCACAATAATAGAATTGAATCTAATTCCTCTTTATCTTTTGACGAATTCTTTTAAGCGTCGTACAATATAAGGATATAGCATGTGATTAAAGACCATTACATAGCATGTATTACTAGGAGGTAAATGTGGTATATAATCCAACCAATCCAATGATTGTTCAAGGCGATTTTTCTGTATTGCTCGAAGCATATCATCCCGATTTTGAAACCGTTCGCAGCGGATTGTCTGCGTTTGCAGATTTAGAAAAAAGTCCTGAACATATCCATACATATCGTATTACTCCTCTATCTTTATGGAATGCTGCAGCCACGGGTCAGACAGCGGCTCAGGTTCTTGAATTTTTATTAGCGTATG
>JBEQCC010000016.1:0-14249 GCA_041639455.1 Pelosinus sp.
AGTGTATGAATGCATGCAATGCCAGGTTTGATTGTTGTAAATGATGATAAATGGTTTACAGATCAAAACCATATCATCTAGGTCACTACCAAATCAAATCAAAACAAAAGAAAATGAAAATATGAGGCATAAGACCTAATGGTCATTTCTGCCAAAGTTAACCACTAGCCCACTTTGGGCATCTCTAGTAAAAGATTTCCAACAGAAACAACCCTACTTCTTTTCTCCCCTTGCTAGACCAAGTAAAAATGAACACAAGTCAACTTTGAAAACCCATAGAAACCAATTTCAAATCCATTGGGGTAGATACCATAGAAGATTTGGAAAAAGTAAATTTGCTGTTAAAGAATTAAAATCGTAGGGTAAATGAAAATTATAACCTAAGGGAAAAACGCTGAACCGTCAAATCGTATAATGTTTTAGCGGATGAAGAAAATAGGTTAAGCTGTATTGCGAGTATAGCGAAGCAATCCTGGTGCTGGTTAAGAGATTGCTTCACTTTGTTCGCAAATGTCAAAAGGGTTTGAAGCGTTTGTCTGATTTGTATTTCAATTTATTATTAACATTGAGCAGGAGGTTTTTTCTATGAATACAGTTAACATTGGTTCTATTACAGTAGGGGCAAAAAATCCTATTGCTTTGATTGCCGGACCTTGCGTGATTGAAGGAGTGGAACGTACATTAAAAATTGGTAAAGCGATCAAGGAGATTACGGATAGACTAGGTATTCCATATATCTTTAAAGCATCTTTTGATAAAGCCAATCGTTCTTCTTATTCCTCTTTTCGCGGGCCAGGCCTTACAGAAGGCTTAGCAATACTTAGTCACATCAAAAAAGAGCTGGGTGTTCCTGTCGTAAGTGATATTCATTCCAGTGAGCAAGTAAGTCCAGCGGCAGAAGTATTGGATATCTTACAAATTCCGGCTTTTTTATGCCGTCAGACGGATTTACTAAATGATGCAGCAAAGACAGGCAAAGTCATTAATGTGAAAAAAGGGCAATTCTTAGCACCAAATGATATGAAAAACGTAGTTGCCAAAATTCGTGAGGCAGGCAATGAGAATATTCTTCTTACGGAACGAGGTGCAAGCTTCGGCTATAATAACCTGGTTGCCGACATGCGCTCCTTGCCCATCATGCGTTCCTTTGGCTATCCGATTGTTTTTGATGCGACTCATAGTGTACAATTACCGGGGGGAGCAGGAACGACCTCAAGCGGACAGCGGGAATTTGTGCCTTATCTGACTCGGGCAGCTGTGGCAGTAGGGGTTGATGCTTTATTTATGGAAGTTCATGATAATCCCGCCGAAGCATTATCCGATGGACCCAACATGCTATATATTGAACAATTAGAAGACTTATTAAAAGATGTACAAGCTCTTGATCATGTAGTCAGGAAGCATAAGTAATAGAATTGAACCACAAAGACTGCGGAAACACAAAGGACGCTAAGCTGCTATCGCGGTACACAAAGAGCACAAAGGGATGGCTGATCTTTGTGCCCTTTGTGTTTCAATTTTTAAAATTCAAGGAGGTAATACTATGATTATTGAACAAGCAAAAGAAGTATTGGCAATTGAGGCTGCAGCGATTGAGAGTCTGATTCCTCGAATCAATGGTCAATTTACAGCAGCGGTGACAATGATTTTGGAATGTTCGGGAAGAGTGATTGTTACGGGTATGGGGAAATCCGGTCATATTGGCAGAAAGATTGCTGCAACCTTTGCCAGTACTGGAACCCCTGCTTATTTTCTTCATCCTGCAGAAGGAATTCATGGAGATTTGGGGATGGTCACACCGAATGATATTGTACTGGCTTTATCAAATAGTGGGGAAACTTCGGAAGTCGTCAGCATCTTTCCTGCTATTAAGCGAATCGGTGCCAGTATTATTGTCATGTGTGGCTGCGAAGATTCTACAATGGGCAAAAATGCGGATATATTCTTAGATACAGCTGTGGAAAGAGAAGCGTGTCCATTAGGGCTGGCGCCAACAGCCAGTGCCATTGCAACATTGGCCATGGGGGATGCCTTGGCTATCGCGTTATTATCGGAACGTAAATTTACTCCAGAAGACTTTGCGGTCTTTCATCCAGGAGGATCATTAGGTCGTAAATTACTCTTAACCGTCGAAAATGTAATGCATGCAGGAGAAGACAACCCTGTTGTTACGCTGGATAAAACAGTGAAGGAAGCCTTGTTTGTTATTACCGGCAAAGGGCTTGGTGCGACAAATGTTGTAGATCAGCAAGGTCATTTAGTGGGGATTATTACCGATGGCGATATTCGCAGAGGATTGGAACATGGTCACGAATTCTTAGATAAAAAGGTAGACAGTATCATGACGAAAAATCCTCGTACCATTACTGCTAATAAGTTAGCGGCTCAAGCTCTTTCCGTTATGGAAAAAAATCATCCTCGCCCCATTACCGTGCTGCCAGTCGTGGATGAAAATAATAAAACGATTGGTATTATTCACCTTACTGACTTATTACGTCAAGGAGTGGTATAATGGGTATAGAAGCCCGTGCTAAAAATACTAAGCTTCTGGTGCTAGACGTAGATGGTGTACTGACAGATGGACATATTATCTTTGGCAGGGATGGTGAATTGATGAAGAATTTTCATTCTCATGATGGATTAGGCATTGCACTTGCCCATCAAGCAGGCATGAAAACGGCCATCATCACGGGACGAGAAAGTCAAATCGTTCATTTGCGCAGCATCGAACTAAACATAATGGATGTACACCAAGGAGCTAGGAATAAGGCAGAAGCGCTTTCTGTCTTGCTAACCAAATACAGCTTGCGCTCGGAGGAAGCAGCCTATGTGGGAGATGATTTGCTGGATCTGTCCATCATGAGACAAGTTGGCTTAGCCTGCGCGGTAGCCAATGCTGTACCGGAAGTCAAACAACATGCTCACTTTATAACTACTAAGCGAGGCGGCCAAGGAGCCGTGAGAGAAGTGGTGGAATTCATTTTAAAAACCCAAGGGAAATGGGACGACATCATCAACACCTACTTGCAAGGAAGCAGAATAGAAACAAAACAATAGATGGACACCTAGTTAAAGCCCGGAAACATCCTTCATTTTTGTCAATTGCGAGCATGGGGAAGCAATCCCCTGGCTTGTTAAGAGATGCTTCAATTTGTTTGCAATGACAAAAAGAAGTGAAGTGTTTTTATTATAAATCCCCCTCTTTTGAGACAGGGGTGCCCGTAGGGCGGGGTGTGTTCATCCCCTATAGAAAGGAGGTCGCCAATGTCTAATGCTTGGCAGTACTATTTACTAAAAGTGTTGAGCTTTTTTATTTGTTTATTACCCTATAAAGGTGTTTTATGGTTAGGGAAGATTCTGGGCAAACTATATTATCGTATTGCTGCACGGCAGAGGCGGCGAGCCTTACTGCAGATACAAGAGTCACTGGGAATTTCGTTAGAAGCTGCCCAAAAGCATATTGACAGCTTGTTTGTTAAATTGGGACAAACCTTTGTAGAGATGCTGTATATGCCTGCTCTCACTTTAGATAATTTGCATCAATATGTTACTATAGAAAACCGTCATTTTCTTGCTGATGCAGTAGAGCAAGGACGAGGTGTGGTTTTGCTTACGGCTCATGTGGGGAATTGGGAATGGCTGGGAGCCTGTTTGGCAATGGATGGCTTTCCACTGGCGGCTGTGATTAAGCGCCAGCCCAATGACCAGCATACCAGGATTTTAAATGAATATCGTGAAATGACGGGGATTGAGATTTTTGCCCGAGGTACTACCGAATTAGTCAGTGCGGCGAGGGCTCTGAAAAAAGGTAAAATTCTTGGATTTTTAGCGGATCAGGATGCAGGTACTACGGGCTTATTCATTGAATTTCTAGGTAAAATGTCTTCTACACCAACCGGACCGACGATATTTGCCAAAAAATTTAAGGCCCCTGTTGTACCGGTTTTTATGGTTCGTAAACCCGAAGGCGGGCATCGAGTTATGATTCATGAACCTTTTTATTATGAAGATACAGGTAATGAAGTAGAAGATAACTATAAAATTACAGTCAAGATGACGAACATTATTGAAAACACCATCCGAGAATATCCTGATGAATGGCTATGGTTTCAAAAACGCTGGAATACAGCTTATTCTGAGGCTGATGTGAAGTATGAGCAAAGTATATCCCCGGAAAGGATAGGTAAACAGGCATGAAAAAAAAAGCAGGAATGATTCTTGCCTGTATTATAATACTAGCAAGTGGCTTGTATTACTTTTTAAGAGATGAACCCCTTACCCAAACTCCTCCGGAAGTGCCAAAGGATCAACAAACCTCAAAGCTCGCTTATGTGGGAAATTCGATTGTGGAACAAAAGGATGGAAAACCCCTGTGGGAATTAAAGGCTGAGTTCATTGAAATTGATGTGGATACAAAGAATGCACAACTAAAAAATCTGGTAGGAACCTTTTATCAGGAAAAAGGTGGTAGAATTGAAATCACAGCCCCAGAGGCATTTGTGGACAGCAAAACCAAAGACATTACCATGTCTGTAAAAGTGCAGGCGACAGCAAGTGACGGCACAACTTTTACAGCCAATGAGGCTCGTTGGTCAAGTGCGGACCAAAAAGTATATGGTTCTGGCGATGTCATTCTTACAAAAGATGATACGGTGCTTACTGGGGATAAAATAGAGAGTGATTCCAATATGGAGAAAATAAAAGTATTTGGCAATGCTAAGGTCGTAAAAGGAGGAGTGACTAGATGAAGTCTAAAATAGTGCATATAATTCTTGGGTTAGTACTCTCCCTTAGCGTAATTTCCTATAGTTATGCGGCTTCTAATAAACCGGTAGAACTGGCGGCGGATACTATTGAATATGATTCGGCAAAAGGTATTATGACAGCCCAGGGCAATGTCCGCATTGTGCAGGAGAATGCTGTAATGACGGGCGCTAATGCAGAATATAACAGCAAAACAAAAGAAGCTCGTATATATGGTGGTGTCCGGGTTGTACAAGAAGATGCCACATTGTTAGCTGAAGAAGTGAATTCCTATGATAATAATCGCATCGTTGCCAGCGGTAACCCGATATTAACCAAAGGGAACAGTCGATTGGATGGTCCTAAGATTGATTATTACTCAGATAAGCAGTATGCTATCGTTAACGGCTGGGCACGTTTGCAAACAGAAGACAGTACCCTAACAGCTAACCAAATCGAATCCTTCTTTGGTGAAGATCGTGCCGTTGCTCAGGGGGATGTGCGCATTGTTAGTGACGCACGTAAGTTAGATGCCGTATCGGACTATGCCGTATATTATGGCAGCAAGGAACAGCAGGGTAAAACCATCTTGACAGGCAATGCTAGAGCAGTACAAGATGGTAATGTACTAACTGGAAACACCTTAACCCTATACATGGACAATAAAGTCGTAGACGTCCAAGGCCGCAGCAAGCTAGTGATAACTCCGCAGTAGGAAGTAGAAGGAGAACAGCAAACGCAAAGGACGCAGCGATCCACAAAAAACAAAGAGGCTAGATCTAAAGAGTATACTAGAGATCTGTCAATTGCGAGCATAGCGAAGCAATCCCCTGTTTGTGAAGAGATTGCTTCGCTATGCTCGCAATGACAAAAAGCAGCCCCAAAAATAAAGATTATAAATAATTAGTATTTAATCCTTATAGCAAGGAGTTTTCATATGTATATCGAAACATTTAACTTAGTAAAAACCTATAAAGACCGTAATGTAGTAGATGGTGTCAGTCTTAGAGTCAATCAGGGCGAGGTTGTTGGTTTATTAGGACCAAATGGTGCTGGTAAAACCACTACATTTTATATGATTGTTGGTCTAGAACGCCCCAATGATGTTATGATTGTCATTAATGATCAAGAGGTAACTGATATGCCCATGTACCGTCGTTCCAAATTTGGCGTAGGATATCTCCCACAAGAAGCATCTGTATTTCGTAAACTTACAGTAGAAGATAATATTATGGCAATACTGGAAACGACTGAACTTACCGCTTCTGAGCGTAAAGAAAAAGCAGAAAGTTTGCTAGATGAATTCAATATTACTCATGTTGCGAAACGAAAAGGTTCCCAGTTATCAGGAGGGGAGCGTCGTCGTGTAGAGATCGCTCGCTGTCTAACAACCGATCCAGCCTTCATCTTGCTCGATGAACCTTTTGCTGGGGTTGACCCTATCGCTGTAGCTGATATTCAGCAGATTATCGGATATTTAAAACAACGAGGAATTGGTGTGCTCATTACAGATCACAATGTACGGGAAACCTTAAGCATTGTAGATCGTGCATATATTTTAAATGAGGGACAGATTTTGATTCATGGTGATGCTATAACCATTGCAAATAGTGAAATTGCTAAGAAGTTCTACCTTGGAGAGAATTTCAGCTTAAAATAGTAGGGAGAATTGTATGCGCATACTTGATAAATATATAATCAAAGAACTACTAGGTCCTTTTATCTTTGGTATTGCTGCCTTTTCCAGTGTTTTTATTGGCACGAGTACGCTGATGAGAATAGCCCAGTATGTAACCCAATACGGAACATCTTTGAATTCGGTAGTCAAATTATTCATTTATAGCCTGCCGGCGATTATCGTTTTAACGTTCCCCATGTCGATGCTGCTGGCAGCATTACTCGCTTTTGGTCGACTGTCCGGTTCTAGTGAAATCACCGCGATGCGTTCCGGGGGTATTAGTTTTTATCGTTTATCCGCTCCTGTGTTTGTGGTCGCTTTTTTTGTCAGCATCTTTGCTGTCTTTTTCTCTGAAATGGTGGTTCCTCAATCCAATTCAGCTTATAATTATGTAGTGCGCTATGAAATTCAAAAAAATACGGCGCCCAAGTCACAGGAACATATCATCATTAAGGATGTCAAAGGGGATATGTTAGAAAGCTTAATTTATGCCCGTAAATTTGAAGAAGAAACGAATACCATGTATGCGGTGGTCATGCAGCAATTTGATAATGGTACCTTAGTACGGGTAGAAAATGCAGAAAAAGCCGTGTGGCAGGATAATCGCTGGACCATGATCAATGGGGTCGTTTATGATTTGACAACCGAGGGAAACCTTGAGCGAACCATGTACTTTAAACAGCAGATTATGCCAATGGCAAAAGCGCCAAGTGCCATTTCTCGGGAACAAAAAAGACCAGATGAAATGACCATTAAAGAATTGAAACAGCATATTAAAATATTGCAAAGAGAATATGTTAACGCCAAACAATATGAGATGGAATTACAGCAGCGACTGGCGATTCCCGTAGCCAGTTTTGTTTTTGCATTGATTGGCACACCATTGGGATTGCAGCCTAACCGCTCTAGTTCCTCCATAGGTCTTGGAATTAGTATTATTATCATCTTTATATATTACGCGATTATGACAGTTTTCACAGCATTGGGACAAGGCGGTGCCCTTCCTGTGGTGCTCGCTGCCTGGATACCCAATATCGTCGGCATCATCGCAGGCGCCCTCCTGGTGCGCAAAGCTTCACGATAACGTAGAAGAACATAGGAGAACATAGGAGAACATAGGAGAAACGAACCGCATGTCCTCTGTGGTTCAAAACCCCTGCTTGGTGCTTCGCATCTTCGCGTTTCAAAGCAGTTTTTTCTCAGTGGAATAGAAAGGAGGTACACACATCATGTATGGCTTTACACTCATTGCCGTTTTAGCCATTACAGGCGGAGCAATTGCCTATATTGGTGATAAATTGGGTACAAAAGTTGGCAAGAAGAAATTGAGTATTTTTGGTCTGCGCCCCAAGCATACTTCTATTGTCGTTACCATTATTACCGGCATTCTGATTACTGGGTCTACGATTGGTGTATTATCATTAGTATCTAAGGATGTGCGTACCGCTCTTTTTGGTATGGAAGCTTTAGCACGAAAGCTGTCTACTTTATCCCAGGAAGTAGCCAGCAAAAATATCGAACTGGATACTAGTCGTGTTGCCCTTGAATCTAAGAATGCAGAATATGCCGCTCTTACTCTGAAGGTAAAAGATACGGCAGAGCGTTTGCGAGCCATTAGCAGTGAACTGTCAGCGGTAATCGCCCAGCGTGATCGTATTGATTTAGAATTAGAGCAGGCAAAAGGAGATTTAGAAACTTCTAAGCAAGCCTTAACGACCTTGCAAGAGACAAAAAATCAGTTGGATTTGCGTGTCCAAACACTAAATCAATCCAAGGTTACCTTAGAAAAGGACGTGGATCGCTTAAATCAATTGACAACCAAGCTGGGGGAAGGCATCCAGGTTGTTCGGGAAGGTTCTATTATCTATCGGGCAGGTGAAATTCTATCTACCTTTACTCTTCCCGGTGGTGAAAGTAAAGCGGATACCGAGCAAGCGTTAAAAGAAGCCATTTATACAACCAACCAAAGTATTATTGAGAAATTAGGGATTGCAAATAAAAACCTGGGAGTCTTGTGGATTGCCCAGGAAGATTTTGATAAAATTGTTGCCACCTTAGTGAATAAGCCGGAGGATGTGATTGTCCGTATCTCAGCAGGGAGCAATACAGTATATGGTGAGCCTGTTATTGGTCAAATTGGGATTTTCCCAAATCGACTGATTTATGCCCAGAATGAGACTATTTACATGACTATCATAGAAGGCGGTTCTAAAGCAAAGCAGCCAGAAGAAAGTGTTATGGCCTTTTTACAGAAGGTGAATGCTTCAGCAGTAGAAAAGGGAATATTACCAGATCCGATTCAGGGAACAGTAGGCGCGATTAATGGTGCAGATTTTTATGATGCGGTCAATAAGCTAAAACGTTACAGCGGTAAGGTTACGATTACGGCTACAGCTAAAAATGATATATATACGGCCGGACCTTTAAAAATTGAACTGCATATTCAAGAAACTTCTAAGTAAAATCATTTAACCAGAAAGTACCAGGGGAGAATCCTGCTTTTAAAGCAGGATTCTTTTTTTCTTTGGCGAAATAGGCATATATAAAGTTTATGTAAACGAAGTATATTTTTTTACCATTAACCGACTAAATAGTCATGTAGCGTAAATGAAGAGAATTACCAATATTTACACGTGGCTATTAAGCAGGAATAAAAAAATATACATAGAATTATGTAAACTATAACCTGTGAAAAGCGACAGGGGCATGAAAGGGATATCGGATGTAAGGATGACTGTTCTTATGAGGAAACGTGGAAACTCATGAAGCACCCCTTTATTCAATAACTCTTATCATGTTGGTGATAACACCCGCGAAAAAAACAACATTTTAAGGGGGATTTTCCAAATGAAAAAGAGACTTTTAAAAGTAGCAGTAACTACTGCGTTGGCTGCCAGCATGGCGGTACCAGCATTCGCAAATCCATTTTCCGATGTACCTGCAAAACACTGGGCTTATGATGCAGTAAACAAATTGGCTCAAGCTGGTGTGGTTGAAGGTTATGGCGATGGTACTTTCAGAGGAGACAAAACTGTTACTCGTTATGAAATGGCACAAATCGTAGCAAATGCTATGACTAAATCCTTGAATGCAGACCAAAAAGCAACTGTAGATCAATTGTCCAAAGAATTTGCTACTGAATTAAACACATTGGGTGTAAAAGTAGAAGGTATGCAAGATCAAATTGATAAAATGGTGAAAATTTCTGGTGATGCTCGCGTACGTTACACAAATGTAGAAAATGAAAACGACAAAACAGATCTTCGTACTCGTGTTTCCTTTGATGGTAACATCAATGAAGACCTTAAGTACAACGCTCGTTTAAGTGGAACATTCCAACCTAACACAAATAACCAAAACGTTGGAATTAAATTAGATACTGCCAACGTATCCTTTAATGCTCTTGGTGCGAATGCCACTGTAGGTCGTCAAGATGTTCTTCTGGGTTCAGGTATTATGTTTGATGACAAAATGACGGGTCTTGGACTGAAAACTGGTGGTTTGAAGTTGTATGCAGGTAACAATACCGGTACTACTACTGATGGAACTGCTAATGATTCAGAAAGCATGTATGCTGCTGAATATGGCGCTAATATCTTTGGTGCAAAAATAACTGCTGATTACCTGAAAAATGGTGATAACAAAGCATACGGAATTAATGGTTCAGCTCCTATTACAAATGGCTTAACTGCTCTTGCAGACTATGTTAAAAACGATTCCAATGATGCTGATGCTACTGCTTTTGGTGTGAAATTTAACAAACTTGGATTGACTGTACTTCGCAGAGATGCAGATGCAGGCGTTTACAACGCTTACTCTAGCGCAGATGTAATTGCTCTTCCTACTGATCAAGCAATTAAAGGTATGGAATATCAATTTGATAAATCTCTTACCAAGAATGCTGACTTAAAAGTTAAATACCAAGATTTCGATAACATGAATGCACGTACTTCTGCAGCTGTTAACGTAAAATTCTAAAACTATTCTTTACAAAAGCACCCTTCGGGGTGCTTTTGTCCTGTCTTTTACGCACTGCAAAAAAAGTATTGAATTACGAAGACGATTCTTCGCGGGGTGAAAATGTTTTATTTTTTTAGGTCTCGTCAATATTTTCTCAAGAAAAATGAAATAACATAGTTAGAAGCAGCAGGATATTAAGATTTTACATAGAATGATAATCATTATCAGATTGCATATGTATTTGATAATAGTCTATTTACTGCAATCTGTAGATAGCAGTAAATAGACAAGAGAGATGATTTTTCTAAAAAGTGTAGAGTTGAGGAAACCTGGAAACTCAAAGTCAGCTTTTTAGATTTCACTCAGGGTAAGAAAAAAACCTTAAGGAGAAATCGAACATGAACAAGAAAATAGTAGCTTCCCTTGCAACTGCAATTTTCAGAGGCGACAAAACCATACTATGCTGAATTTGCATATAAAGGTGCTGATCAAGCTGAGGTCGGCTCTTTGAATACCGTTCTTACCGTTAAATATGCTAATTTGCAACCTACCACAGATGGTACTTCTGAAAAGACAAAATACTATCTAGCACAAGCAGAATTCTTCTTCTAAATCAACATTCCAAAACCGTTGGCTCTGCCGGCGGTTTTTTGTAAGTAGAGAAAGTATAAAAAAGTAATGAACCACGAAGATGCAAAGGCTGGTTTTTAAAGTTGTGTCATTAAATTAAAAAATTAGCAAAGGAATCTTACTAACCAAAATAGAACAGTAACCTTAGTATATAAATTCCCCTCTTAAAGAGGGGTGCCTGAAAGGCGGGGTGTGTCGTGACTACGAACCGGACCATTATCAGCATCGACCCAGGACGGGAAAAATGCGGCATTGCGGCAGTACATCCAGAAAAGGGCGTATTACAAAAAAAAATTATACCAACTCAAGACTTACTCTCTATCATTGAAGAGTGGCTTAGCAAGTACCAGACGAAAACTGTGATTATGGGAAATGGCACTTCAAGCAAAGCGGCCAGGAACCTGTTAGAAAAAATCATAATAAATGGACAATCCCTTGAAGTGACTTTAGTAGATGAATACCGAACGACGGACGATGGCCGCTGCCGCTACTGGCAGGAAAATCCTCCTAAGGGCTTTTGGCGCCTAATACCCGTGACCATGCAAACACCGCCTCAGCCTGTTGATGACTATGTCGCTGTAATACTGGCAGAACGTTATCTGGAAATTGTTAACAATTAATTAACGAAAAGTTAACAAAAATATTTTGTAAAGACAAAATTCAAGAAGGAAAATAATATATTATGGAGAATATACTAGAAAGCAAGGTAAGATCTGACAGCGTTAAGATACTAATAAGGAGAGATTGAGGAAACATGGACACTCAATTAGGAACCCTTCTTAGGCTTATTATGTTAAGATCACCGAGCAAAAATAAAAAAAACTAAGGAGAGATTCTAACATGAAAAAGAAATTAGTAGCTTCCTTGGCAGCTGCAATGGTACTTGGCATAGCCGGTACATCATTCGCTGCATCCAACCCTTTCGTAGACGTCCCTGCAAAACATTGGTCCTATGACGCGGTAACAAAGCTAGCTAGCGCTGGTATCGTTGACGGTTATGGCGATGGCACTTTTAGAGGCGACAAAACCATCAGCCGTTATGAAATGGCCCAAATCGTTGCAAAAGCAATGGCAAAATCGGACAAAGCAACTGCTGAGCAAAAAGCTACCATCGACAAATTGTCCGTAGAATTCGCAGAAGAATTAGAAGGCTTAAATGTTCGTGTAACGAAATTGGAGAAGAATTCTTCCACAATTAAAGTAACTGGTGAAGCTCGTTTGAGATATGAAAGCTATGATAATGATGATGCGGCTAATACGAATAGTTTAATACTTCGTACTCGTATACACCTTAATGGTCAGATTAATGACCAATGGGGTTATTATGGTCGTCTAGAGTCCCTTAATAATTTGCGCGGTGCCAAAGATGATGATATTGTAAAAATGCAAAATGTATATGTAAAAGGAAATTTATTCGGAACGACAACAACGATTGGTCGTTTCGACTATGTTCCTAACTTTGGAATGATCATGGATGGTCAATTGAATGGTGTGAAAGTCGGTTTTGGTAATGCGTTGCAAACTGAAATATACTATGGAAAACAACAAAATAAAGATCTTTGGGGTGGGGACAAAGTAACAAATCCGGCACAGCCTAATTTAGAAGTAATTGCTGGTACCTTGAAATATGCAACTTCAAAAGCAACTACTTTAAATGGTGGTTATTATCAATTCAAAAATAACGATAATGACAACTATTTTGGCACAGGAGAAAATAGTCGTAAAGTTTGGGAAGCTGGTTTCAGAACCCAACTTGCTAAAGACTGGGCTTTAAAAGCTTCTTATGGCAAATCTGATGAAGATGAAAATAATGCAGCATCTTTTGCACAAATTGACTACAAAGGTGCTAATAAATCAAAAGTGGGCTCCTATGGGGCATGGGTTGGCTATCGTGATTTAGAAGCTAGTGCGGCTCCAAGGCCTACAATGGATGGAAAATGGGCTGAAAACAATGGCCTAAATGGTGGTAAAGGTTACGAAGTAGGATTTAACTATACTCCGGCATTAAACACAGTTCTTCGTGTTAAATATGTTGACATGAAGAAAGCTTTTAACAATGCTGACGACGCAAAAACTAAATTCGTTCAAGCACAAGCAGAATTCTTCTTCTAAAACACAAGAAAAAAATCGCTGACTTTATGTCAGCGATTTTTTTACATTCTGTATAGTCTTCGCATCTTTGCGGAAGAAATGTACAATTTATTGCCATAAATTCGGAAAAATATCTTGACTTATCAGTCAAAAGTGTATATTATTAGAAATGTAAAGAATTTGTTAAATTTTTCTTCAATAGTTAATAAAATCTTAATATAAAGATAGGAAGAAAATATCAAGAAATAGAATACTTTCTAATTTTATAGAATATATTAGTTAATGTGGATATTATCATTTTTGATGGTCTTTCACTGCTTAGAATTCATTAAAGTAGAAGGACTCCTTTTGCTAATGGATGATTCTGGCAGTAGTGAATAGATATGAACAATAAGCCTGACAAGGATAACCTTGAGGGAACATGGATACTCAAAGATGTCCTTTCTTAGGTGGAGTTCATAGTAAGACAAAAAAAATAAAACCTAAGGAGAGATTTTAACATGAAAAAGAAATTAGTAGCTTCCTTGGCAGCTGCAATGGTACTTGGCGTAGCCGGTACATCATTCGCTGCATCCAACCCTTTCGTAGACGTCCCTGCAAAACATTGGTCCTATGATGCGGTAACAAAGCTAGCTAACGCTGGTATCGTTGACGGTTATGGCGATGGCACTTTTAAAGGTGACAAAACCATCAGCCGTTATGAAATGGCCCAAATCGTTGCAAAAGCAATGGCAAAATCCGACAAAGCAACTGCTGAGCAAAAAGCTACCATCGACAAGCTTTCTGTAGAATTTGCTGAAGAATTAGAAGGTTTAAATGTTCGCGTAACGAAATTAGAAAAAAATTCTTCCACAATTAAAGTAACTGGTGAAGCTCGTTTGAGATATGAAGATTACTCAGATAATGTTGCGAATAAAGAAAAAACTTTTAATTTCCGTACTCGTGTAAACCTTGATGGTCAGATTAATGATCAATGGTCTTACTATGGTCGCTTGCAAAGTGTTAACAACTTAAGAGGCGCTGGTGAGACTAACGTAACTATGGATAATGCTTATGTCAAAGGACAAATCGGTGGCACTACAGCTACCATCGGTCGTTTTGATTATTTCTTAAACAATGGTTTAATTATTAATAGTACAATAAACTG
>JBEQCC010000017.1:0-12991 GCA_041639455.1 Pelosinus sp.
AAACAATATTTCCTTTGTGGATGCGCCAGCAGATATTGCTGATATGAATATAGAGGTCATGAGGTACAACTATTTAACTGCTCCAGCGAAAGAACAATCATTAGCAGCTATTTTTGCAAAAAAAAGGATGGATGAATATGAATAATAAAAAAGGTATTGTAACAGCAATTTTTCTCCTGCTATTCTTTATCCATGTACCAGGATACGCCCAAACCCTTATGTATGTTCCCTTTGACAATCGTCCTGTAAGTTATGAATACGTAGTCGATACCGTGAAAAAGGGTGGATTTGATATTCTGGTTCCGCCGGAAGACTTTCTTGCAGCCAGAACGAGAAGTGCGAATCCCGACCAACTATGGGAATGGGTCTTTGCTCAGGCAAAAGAAGTAGACGGAATCGTAGTATCAGCCGATGCACTGATCTATGGAGGATTGGTTGCTTCTAGAACTCATGAAATCAGTGAGGAAGTGCTGCTGGAAAGAGTGGCAAATTTTCGAAAACTAAAGGAATTGAATCCTTCCGTACGCCTATATGTATTTAGTACGATTATGCGTAGTCCCCATGCTTCCAGCGGCGGAGTAGAACCAGCGTATTACGAAACCTATGGACCAGCGATTTTCCGCATTCACGCTCTCCAAGATAAAAGTGAAATGGAGAAGTTAAGTAAAAAGGAAAAGAAAGAATTAGAGACATTGAATGCGCAAGTTCCAAAAGATATTATGGAAAATTGGGTAAACAGGCGTGAAAAGAATTTTAAGGTAAATTTGCAGCTTGTTTCCGCTGCGAAAGAAAATATCTTTAATTACTTGCTGATTGGCCGTGATGATAGTTCCCCGCTGTCAAGATCTCATCAGGAATCCAGATGGCTAAGTAAAGAAACAGCTGATTTATCTGCCAGTAAATATTCTTCTTTTCCCGGTGCAGATCAGTTAGGAATGCTCATGCTGACAAGAGCTGTGAATGATTTGACCTTCACCATACCTACCGTCTCTGTGATCTATACCCAAGGTGTTGGTAATAAGACTATTCCTTCTTATGAAGATAGTCCGGTTGGCAAAAATGTAAGAGATCATTTGTTTGCGGCAGGTTTTGTACCTTTATTATCAGATAAAGCAGCCGATATGATTTTGGCAGTCAATACACCAGTAGATGGCTGGACCAGAGAAGCAGGCATGGAATCAAATAAAACAAAAGCCAGCAAAGAAACTCTTGCTTTTGTAAAACAGATCGAAAGCTACTTAAATGCTGGCCGAAAAGTAGCAGTGGCAGATATCTCTTTTGCCAATGGTTCCGACAATGCCTTTATGAAGGAAATGACCGATAGCAAACTGGTGTCTCAGCTAGAATCTTATTCTGGCTGGAATACAGCCAGCAACACCATTGGTTATACCATTGGACAAGCTGCTTTCGCTCAGCGCATGGCAGCTGGCGACAAAAATAATCTCATTGCCGTCCGTCTCTTGGATGATTGGGCGTATCAAGCCAATGTGCGCAGTGCCCTGATGAATGAAGTGCTAATCCCTCAAGGAATCAACGATGTACAATTAAATGAAATGCGCCCCACCCTTACCCAAGATGCTACCAAACGCATACAAAATTTTGCTCAGCAAAATTTAAGTGAGTTTTCGTTGGAAAAAGTAGAAGTATCCTTCCCATGGAATCGCATGTTTGAAGTAGATGTGAAAGCGCAGTAACCTAACGAATGAAAAAGTACCCTACAGAGCAGACACTGAAAAGTCTACCCTGTAGGGTATTTTTATATGCGCCACGCATGGCGCGAAGAAAAACATAGGGACAGGGATGTTGTTTCAAGTAAGGAGAGGTGATAAAATCAACTAGCAAAGCATATTTGAGGATGATGAAGGCTGAGAGAAATGAGTCAAATATTAGATTTTTGCCTACTGCAAGGAGCTAGAAGGCTTGAACAGAATCCCTGTGCCTTTAGGCTTCCTCAATATGAGTTTAAATTTCAATCCATTGAATTGAAGAATCTATTATTGAGTTTGGATGCAAAGAAAATAAATATTGCGACGCAGCAGTTTGAAAAAAATCCGGACAGAGAAGCAAAGTATCTGTTTACGAATGAAGGTTTTGTAAATTATGATATTGTTGCCATTTCCATCTATGCAGTGGTTGTTATAGCGGAAACAATGCGTAGTGCTCTTATGTCGGTGGATGATGGGCAGTATGAAGCTGGTTATTCTGTTGGGCTTACCAGGTGGCAAACTTTACGGCGTGTGGTTCTGCCTCAGGCGTTTCCTTTCGCAGTTCCTGCTTTGTGCAATAACTTTATCGGACTCATTAAAGGATCTTCTATTGTATACCTAATCACGGTTGTGGATGTGATGAATGGGGCTTTAACTTCCGCATAAATCAAGCTTTAAGCATGTCACCAGTAAGGAAATTTTAAATATTCGCAAGCAAACAGCCATGGTCTTTAAAATTATAATCTTTTTAGCAATATGACTGCCTTGGAAAATGTGATGGAAGGACTTGTGACAGCCAGAAACGTTTCAGTTGTCCAGGCAAAGGAAATTGCCCAAAGAGCACTTGATAAAGTAGGGCTTAAAGATAAATATGACTCTTTTCCATTGCAGCTTTCAGGCGGGCAGCAGCAGCGTGTGGGCATTGCCCGTGCGGTTGCCCTGAATACGGAAGTGATTTGTTTGATGAACCTACTTCTGCATTGGATCCGGAACTGGTTGGCGAGGTGCTTGCCGTTATGCAGAAGGTTGCACAAGACGGCATTACCATGGTGGTGGTGACCCATGAAATGTCTTTTGCAAACCATATCGCCAATTACATTGTCTTTATGGATGAAGGGGTAATTGTGGAGGAAGGAAGTCCCAAGGAGATTTTTTCTAATCCAAAAGAGGAGCGCACAAAACAATTTTTGGAAATAATTCTGCCCAGATGGAGCTTTTCAATATAAAAGATCCGAATGGTCACAAATTGGAGAAATCAGGCGTACGATGGAAAATTTTGGATACGGTCTATACAGGAAAGGCATTTTGCGGATTATTGCATGGTATCCAAAGCGGGAAAATACCAAAAGGCAGTACGGTTGTATTTTTACATACAGGAGGTTCCTTAGCCTTGTTTGCTGAAAAGAAATCGTGGGAGAGTGGCTGACATCGACTGGTGAAAAATGATAGTGTACGTTTTTCACCCCATCACTGTGTGCCCCCTCTCTTTGATTAAATCCGTTGACAATTTCTCCGACAGCTTCATGACTAAGGAGCATGTCGTGTCTGTCACCGATTGCTCATTCAAAAACGAAGGACAATGAATAGACAACAATTACTTTTAAGTAAAGGTTTGCACTTTTTCGGTGCAAACCTTTATTTGTTCTCATGAAAACACAAAGATATAATAAAACTATAGAAAAATCAATGCGTTTGGAAAGGAGATAGAAATGGATAATTTAAGAGTTTTATTAGTATGTGGCTCAGGGGCATCGAGCGGCTTTATGGCAGCTAATATTCGTAAAGCCGCAGCAGGAAAAGGCATGAACATGACCGTTATAGCAAGAAGTGAATCAGAAATTGAAAACTACATCGATGACATTGACTGCTTAATGGTAGGGCCTCATTTAGCATATCTCATAGATGAGGTAGATGAAATCGTAGGTGATACAGATATAAAAGTTGCATTGATGAAACCTGAATATTATTCCACATTAAATGGTGAAAAAGCATTAGAGCATATTGTATCTCTTTTTTAATTATGAAGGGGGGAAACTATAAGAAATGAACACTGTAATCAATTGGTTAGAAAACAGTTTTGCACCTAAAATGAATAAAATTAACAATAATGTATGGGTGGTTACACTGAAAGACTCTATTATGCAGACATTACCATTTATTTTACTCGGTTCTTTATTCTGCGTGTTAGCAATTTTAAATGATTATTTTCCATCATTGCCATCGTTTTGGACACCATTTAAATGGACAATGAGTAAGATTTCTTTATTTGTAGCATTTTTAATTCCATTTAACTTAATGGAAAAGAAGAAACTTCGTAAACAACGTATTATTGCGGGTTTAAGCGGACTTGTATTATTTTTAATGGTTATTACACCTCAAGTTACTGCAGATAAAACAATTGGATTTGGGCATAGTTCATTAGGTGCTGGTGGTATGTTTATTGCTATCTTCTGTGGTATCTTTACAGGATATATAATGAGCTTATTTGGAAAATTTTCTTTTTTTAAAGAAGATTCTGTTATCCCGGACTTTGTAAGAGCGTGGTTTGACTCTATACTTCCAATTGGTATCGTAGTATGTGCTGGTTGGATCGTAGTATTAATTATGAAAGTTGATATTTACAACATAATTCTTTCTATCTTCTTCCCTATTGCAGCGTTTATGGAGACACCTTATGGTTTTGTTTTAATTATGTTTATAGGTTGTTTCCTATATTCAATGGGTATTTCAGGTTGGGTATTAACACCTGTTACAAAACCAGTTTTCTTAGCAGCAATCACAGCAAACGTAGCATTAGCAGCATCAGGCGCAGCGGTCGGTGCATCGGACTTAAATGTAGTTACTTCAGAAGTTGTTTACTCTGCATACCTTTGGGTAGGTGGTGTTGGCTGCACACTTCCATTAGTTATAATGATGATACGTTCAAAATCTAAATCATTAAACGCTTTAGGAAAAGCTTGTTTAGTTCCTGGTATCTTTAATATTAACGAACCTTTAGTATTTGGTGCAATTGCATGGAACCCAATCATGATGCTTCCAATGTGGTTACAAGGCATTATCCTTCCAACCATAGTATGGACCTTCACAAAAGTAATCGTTATCGCACCAATTCCTACAATCGTATTTGATATGTGGTATTGTCCATTCCCTATTTCAACATGGATTACGACAAAGAGCTTTACCGGATTGATTTTATTGGGAATCATCATTGTAGTATCTACAGCAATTTGGTATCCATTCTTTAGAACATATGAAAAACAAAAAATTGAAGAAGAAACACAGACAGAGAAAACAGCAAAATTGGTAATTGCAGCTGAATAGGAGGTAAAAGATGGAGGAAAGAGTAATTACGGCCGCAATGGGAATTATTATGCATGCCGGTGACGCAAGATTACTTATATATGAGGCATTGACAGCAATCACGGAAAATGATTATGAGGCGGCGACTGAAAAGCTAAAAGAAGCTCAAAAAAAAATGACCGAGGCTCATAAAATCCAAACTGATATGATTCAAGGCGAAGCAAGAGGAAAAAGTATAGGCTACTCACTATTGTTTACACATGCTCAGGATACTCTTATGACAATTTATAGCGAACTTAATCTTACCAAACAGTTATGTAAAATGTTTGAATCATTTGAACAACGAATTTCGAAATTGGAAAAAGGAGAATAGTAATATGGCTATGAACAAAGTAACTGGATTTAAAAAAGATTTTCTTTGGGGAGGGGCGTTAGCTGCAAATCAATGTGAAGGTGCTTGGCAGAAAGATGGAAAAGGCTGGTGTGTGGCAGATATTAACCTCTTTCAGAATGATATTCCCTTAAATAAAAAATACAATGAAGAATTAACTACCAAGGATATTTTGAAGGCTATGGAAGATAAGGAAGGTATTTATCCAAAAAGATGGGGTATTGATTTTTACCATACTTTTAAAGAAGATCTAAAATTATTAAAAGGGCTTGGTATGAATACGTTTAGAACCTCTATTAACTGGGCAAGAATTTTCCCTAATGGAGATGATGCAAAACCTAATGAAGCAGGTCTGAAATTCTATGATGCATTGATTGATGAAATCCTTGCCAATGGAATGGAACCAATGCTTACCATGTCTCATTATGAAATGCCGCTTAATTTAACTACAAAATATACAGGCTGGTATTCCAGAGAAGTAATTGATTTCTTCGTAAAATATTGTCAGGTATTGCTTGACAGATACAAAGGTAAAGTAAGATATTGGATTATCGTAAATCAAATCAACTTAATCGTGCATGAATCTTTCAACCATTTGGGAATTGCAGAGGATAAGGTAGAGAACTTATTGGAAGCGAAGTACCAGGGAGTTCATAACGAAATGGTAGCTTGTGCAAAGGTTACAAAATATGCAAGAGAGATTGATAAAGATGTTCATATTGGTATGATGTTTTGTGATGGAATCAGCTATCCTGCAACCTGCAAACCGGAAGACGTACTTGCAAACTATAAGAGAAACCAGATGGAATTTTTATACGGAGATGTACTGCTTCGTGGGAAATATCCTGGATATGCTTTCAGATATTACGATGATCACAATATTCATATTGAATTCGGTGAAGATGATGAAGAAGTTCTGAAAAACACTGCAGATTTCATGGCAATCTCTTATTACTATACAAGAATTGCAGATGCACAAAGTGTTAAGAAAAAGAAAACTTCTTATGATAATCCATATATTAAGAGCAGTGATTGGGGATGGGGAATTGACCCTATCGGCCTTAGAACAAAGCTTAATATGTATTGGGACAGATATCAGAAGCCAATTGCCCTTGCAGAGAATGGTTTGGGCTGTTTTGATAGGGTGGAACAAAATGGAAGTATTCATGATGACTATCGCATAGACTACTTAAGAGCACATATTGAACAGATGAAAGAAGCTGTTATTGATGGAGTAGATGTATTCGGATATTATCCATGGGGACCTATTGATATCGTAAGCTGTTCTTCCTCAGAAATGAGCAAAAGGTATGGATTTATCTATGTTGACATGGATGATTATGGAAATGGTTCCCAAAAGAGAAGCTTAAAAGACAGTTATCATTGGTATAAGAAGGTCGTAGGAACAAATGGAGAAGAGCTATAGGGAACATAAATCTATTCGCTCCCTATAACTAGAGATATTCTGCAGGAACCTCATAGGTTATCTGCAGAAATTCTTTTTATGATAGATTGTTGAATGCGAAGATATGATTTAGATACTATAGTACAGATTAAGAGGAAGGAATAAAGAAGTTTGAACAAGAAAAAGATGGCAATTATATTTGTTCTCATAGCGGGAAGCTTGTGGGGAACATTAGGACTTAACGTGAGAGTACTTGCTGGTTTTGGATTTTCTTCTATACAGATGGTTATCGCTAGATTATCGGTTTCTGCCATTTTTTTAGGCGTTTATTTATTTATAATAGACAAGGAAAAATTAAAGATTCAAAAAAATGATTTTAAATGGTTCGTTGGTACAGGAATATTCAGTATGCTGTTCTTCAATACATGCTATACCGCAACAGTACAGATAACTTCCTTGTCAATAGCAGCAGTTCTGTTATATACCTCACCTATTTTTGTAACCTTACTTTCAATTCCCATTTTTAAGGAAAAGTTGACGGCTAAGAAAGCGTTGGCAATGTTGTGTTCTGTTGTAGGCTGTGCATTGGTGTCTGGGATACTGTCAAACAATGCCACCAAGATACCCGGTGAGGGTATTGTACTTGGAATCTGTGCTGCAATCGGCTACGCTTTTTATGGAATACTCGCAAGAATACTTGTCAAACGATATCATTCTTTGACAATTCTGTTTTACACATTCTTAATTGCTAGCATAGGGGGTCTTTTTGTAGGTGATATTAAGGGGATAGTAGAAATTATTGTAAATACGCCAATGGCTATCATTGCAGTTGTTGTAGTCTCATTAACCTGCAGTGTAATACCTTATATATTGTATACAATAGCATTAAAGTATATAGAAGCCAGTAAAGTATCTATTATTGCTTCCATTGAACCGGTAGTAGCAACTTTATTAGGCGTTTTGATTTTTAAGGAAACCCTTTCAGTTAATGGGGTTATTGGAATTGTATGTGTACTGTTTGCAATCGGAATATTAAATAAAGAATCATGAAGAGAAGCAAGGGAGAGGAAATGAAGAGTAATTGTACGAAACTAATTAAAACTCTGTTAGATAATAATGAATGGATGACAGCAAGCTCTTTGGCAAGCAATTTAAAGGTATCAGAAAGAAGTGTCAAGAATTATATAGCAGAAATAAATTATAATGAGAACGGACTGATTGCTTCTTCAAGAAAAGGTTATTTAATCGACCCGATAAAAGCGGAAAATCTGCCGGATGAATTAAGTGTGAAGTTACCTCAGACGTCAAAAGAAAGGGTAGTTTATATCTGTATCAAGATCCTCACCAATGATACTCTGGATGCTAGAAGAACCGATTTGTACCAATTGGCAGAAGAAATTTTTGTAAGCTTTGAAACCATAAAGAAAGATATGGTTAAAGTAAAAAAGAAGATGATGGAATTTGATCTTTATATTTCGTCAGCTAGTTCTTATGTAACCATAGAAGGTAGTGAGCTGGATAAAAGAAAGATACTAAGTAATATTTTATATGAGGAATTCAATAAAAATGTTATGAGTTTTGAAATCATTGAAAAGGTATTCCCGGGCTACAATCTGAGACTTTTGCAGTCTATCATTATTGAGCAGTGTAAACAGTATCACTATTTTATTAATGAATATGCCCTTCTTAATCTTGTATTGGATATTATTATCGGAATAGATCGAATCAAGAAAGAAAGGACTTTTGGTAAGTCTAGAAAGGAAGGGAAGCATTTCGGAATAAGGGAGCAGGAATTAGCTAGAGACATAGCCACTAAATTAGAAGAGAATTTTCACGTAATCTACAGTTCTGTGGAACTGGAAGAATTAACAATTATTTTACTCAGTCATCTAATGAAAATGGATTTTGCTACCTTGAATAATGAAAACATCAGAGATATAGTGGGAGAAGACTGTTTGAAGATTGTTGATGAGGTAAGATATTTATTGAAAAATACCTATTTCATCGATACCAACAATCAGGACTTTATTGCTAAATTCACATTGCACATTAAGAATCTGTTAGTGAGATTGGAAAATGGGTATACAGCAAAAAACCCCTTGCTTGACCATATAAAAAATACATGTCCTCTTATTTTTGAATGCGCCGTGGGAGTGGCTAATAAAATCAGAGAGATTACAAACTATGATTTAAAGGAAGATGAAATTGCTTATATTGCACTTCATATAGGTGCTAATCTGGGAAATCAAAAGTCTAAAAGAAAGAGTATCAGCTGCATTATTCTATTTCCGCAGTACTATGATTTTTCCAATATAATGACGGAAAATTTAAAGCAGCGCTATGGGGAAAGAGTTGAAATAAAAACGGTTATTACTTCCATTGATCAGATTCATGGAGCTGAAAAAGTAGATTTGATAATATCTACGATTCCTATAGCTGAAGCCATACAAATGGAAATGGAATGGGTTAGGATAACTCCTTTTCTCAGTGACAGGGATTTTGAGAATATCGAAGATAAAATCGAAAAGATCAATCTAAGAAAGAAGAAGGCGAGATTAAAGAAGCACCTCATACAGATATCAAATCCTAAGTTTTTCTATAAAAATGTTGATTTTAAGAGTAAAGAAGAAGCTATTCAATTTATGACTAATATTATGGAGAAGGAAGGGTATGTAAACAGCTCATACTACAGCGAAATTTTTCATAGGGAGAACCAGGCTTCTACGGCATTTGAACATATTGCAGTACCCCACTCTATGGAAATGGATGCTAAAAAAACAGGAATGTTTGTTTTGCTAAATGAGAAGAAACCCATTGAATGGGATAAGCATTCTGTTAATATTGTATTAATGTTTGCAATCAACAAAGACGAAAGAGCAATTTTTCATGATGTATATGATAATTTAATAGTACTGCTTTTGGAAAGAAACAACGCAGTGCAAGTGATCGGATGTAATACCTATATTGACTTCATTGAGGCAGTAGTGAAGTGTTTTCACTAGTTGGATTTCCAGTTAAGACGATGAGAAGTTTTTTTTGGCAATGGTAGCGGTAAAGACCATGATCTGCTTTTAGTCTGTAAACATCTCCTTTGTGAATGCGGGATGAAATTTCTTTGAGTTTAATAACAAGGTGAAATATTTGTCTTAATTTAGAGGATTTTGGAAGTTTGAGGAGAATTATTAATATATAAATTTAATGTTATTTAATGATCGGCAAACTTAGCGAAAGTTAAGGACGCAAAGCTATGGGACTAACGATTTTATATCTATGTCTGCCAGGTTGCTATATGAATTACAGTTCATGTAACAATCTGGCTTTTTTTATGGAAGGAGATGCGATAAACGAGTTTATGCAGCCGTCTTAACAATTAAAATGTAAAGGAGTTAATTTATGCGTAGAATATCTATTGTTGCCCAATTAGGAGGTATGTTTCTCACTTCCATTTCCTTTCTGCTTATACTGCTTGGATATACAGCATATCAGTATTCGACAGCAAGTAATACATATGAAAATTTAATTACACATACTTCTGCAAATATGCTCTTACTCACCAAGGCACAGGATGGTATGCATACTGGTATTGCTGAATTGCGAGGTTTTATGGCCTACTCAATTAGCAGCTATGAACAAAAGTCCAGAAAAGAATTTGAGGGTAGCGCAAAAAATTTGAAGGTATTTGTATCTGGTGTGGAAAATCCAGAAGTGAAAATAGAAGCTGTTAAACTAGAAAAGATGATGGATGACTATAATCTTAAAATGGGACAGCTTATGGATGCAAAAAAGGATAATAGCCCTTCCTTCAATACGTTGCTTGTGGAAGGTAGAGATTTATCACAGCAGATGGAAATGCAATTTGGTAAAACCTTTGATTTAGAAGAAAAATATTTAAAGCAATCGACGGTTAAACTTATGCAGGAACAAAAAGATACCAAGAATTTGGTTGGAATTTTAAGTATGCTTATTATACTATTCGTTTGTAGTTTAGCATACTGGTACAGTAGGTATATGGCAAAACGCTTGCGTCATGTTCGGGATGAAATGGACGCAATCAGTCATTTCGATTTAACAACTGCTGAGCAACACGCTGTTGTTAATGATGAGATAGGTGATATGGTTACTGCAATGTCCCAAATGAAGAATGCTCTGCGTTCGCTAGTGGGACAAATACGCCAAAACTCTGAATCTTTGGCAGCATCTAGTCAAGAATTAAGTGCAACAGTAGAAGAACAGTTACGTGCAGCAGAGATTGTTTCCAATACGATAGCGGAAGTTGCGAGTGGGTCAGCCCAGAATACTACGAATATAACAGAGATGTCAGCTACGATTCAGCAACTTTCTGCAAGTACTGAGGAAATGAACTCGAATGCCTATGAAGTGAATGCAAATACACAAAATGCTGTTGAAGAGGCAAGCCAAGGAATGAATTTACTGACTCAGATCGTTACACAGAATGATACTGTTGCAAAATCAATGATCAGTATCACAGAGGCGGCAAATTCCTTAGCAAAAGGGTCTGAAAACATTCGGGAAATCGTTACAGTCATTCAAGGCATTGCAGGTCAAACCAACCTATTAGCCCTGAATGCTGCTATTGAAGCTGCTCGCGCTGGTGAAGCAGGAAGAGGGTTTGCAGTAGTCGCAGAAGAGGTTCGGAAGTTGGCAGAGCAAAGTGCTGAGGCAACACATCATATCGCTGAAATTATTAAAAAAATGACAGAAGACATTGATTATGCCGTCCTGCATATAAGCGAAGGAAACCATGAGGTGGAAGCAGGAAAGCAAGTAACATTCAATACTCAAAAAGGGTTTGAAGTTATTATTGATAAGCTCGATAAGGTAAAAATAGTAGTGGCTCAAATAACGCATACAATTGAAGAAGCAGCAAAGGGAACCCAAACAATGGTAGGAAATGTTCAAAATATTAGTGGTGTTGCAGAAGAAACTGCAGCAAGTGCACAGACGGTGGCCGCTGCATCGGAAGAGCAAAGTGCCAGTATGCATGAGATCAATCATAATGCCGAATCCTTAGCAAAAATGGCAGAAGAACTCAATGTGATCATCAGTAAGTTTAAGTTATAAGTAACCATGAAAGTGCGTAAATGGCATGACTAGACAACTTGTCTGGTCATGCCATTTTTTTTTAGAAAAAATATGAAAAAAAAGATATAACATCTTACATTAACCTGTTTTTTCTGTTAGACAACTTTGCAGCATACTGGGGCAGAAACCTGTACGTTTCTTAAAAAGTTTACTGAAATAGTAAGGATCAGAATAGCCTACGCAAGCCGAAATTTCCGCTACTGAGCAAGTTGTAGTGCATAATAGTTCTTTTGCGCGGCGTATCCGGTAATCAATCAAATATTCATTTGGTCCCATTCCGATCGTCCCTGAACTTCTTTATCTAATGACATATTTGGACCGGCATGAAAGACTTTTCCGTATTCCATCTCATAAGGAACACCGTCAAAGAACATCCGCGCCCGACCGTGCAATGGAAAAATAATTCCTGAAAACGGAGGAGTATGTTGACCAAAACATCTTCCTCCAGGAGGCACGACAGCTCTGGCTACATCAATAATACTAATATTGATTGTGGCATAATAATGGGCCAGTTCATTAATATTTACATTCATTTAGGGGTTGCCTTCCTTTTTCCTAGAATGGTAATTAATTTTGTGTTATAATTGATAATTGATATCAATTATAACTTTTTTATCTAGCGATTGTCAATGATTTATCTAGCCTTATTAATTATAGAATTTTTATCAGAAGAACAGTGAATTATTTAATTTAGTTGGAAAAAATCCAGCATTTTTTGGAAATATATCCATTTACTCCTGCACTTGTACTTGCTATTCTATTTAATGAGCATTGAGATTAATCCTCAGTTAGACTTAGATGCTTAGCAATTATACTAATATATCATGTACACCTAGTAAAGTGCGCGTAAAGGAGTCGACGAATATGAAAAAAATGTCCCGTACCAGAAAAAGCCTGCTGTATGCCTTAATCGGCAGTAGTTTAGTCTGGCATGCACCGATAGTTTCCTATGCGGCGGAAGAGACACAGGAACCCGCTCCTGCCACCGGACAAGCCGCCGAAGAACAGACTGCTTCCAGTAGTGAAACTAATGGACAGAGTGAATTTGTCTTGGAAGGAGTTGAAGTTACCGCCAATCGCAGTCAG